>CABVAP010000025.1 GCA_902496345.1 uncultured Eubacteriales bacterium | reverse complement strand
GCCTAGCTTTTTTCAAAAAGCTAGTGGGGTGGTGGGGCAAAGCCCCACGGTCTTAAAAGGTCTTCACCCCTACAAATTCTAATTTATCTAAACATTTCTCCAACCCCACTAAATAAGTCCAAAACAATCTTTTCTTTTTTTGGGCATAAAGGTGCCTTAAATTCCTTACCAGCTAAATAATCAAAAAATCCACAACCCTCACGAAAAACAATTTTATAGGAATGTAAAAACTGATTTTCCAAACCATATTTGCCTTTAAAAAACGAATTAACTTCCCTGTCGCCATACTTTCGGTCCCCAATTATGCTAAACCCAATAAACTTAAACCCAGCCCTTATCTGGTGAGCTTTACCTGTTATAAGGTCAACTTCTGATAACGAATATTCGCCGTTTTCAGCAATCCTTTTGTACTTTGTAATTATTTTTTTACTACCATCTCTGTAGTCTTTAAAAATTTCAACTTTGTTGTTTTCCGAATTTTTCAAATGGTACGCCTCAATCACACCACTTTCATCAATAACCCCTTTTAAAATAGTCAAATAAAATTTGTCAATTTTTCTTTCCTTTATGATTTTATTTAAAGCCTGAACTGCTTTTAGATTTTTCCCAAATAAGACAATCCCACTTGTATTCCTATCAAGTCTGTTACAGATAGAAGGTGTGAAAACAGAATCTTTTTGAGGTATATACTCGCCTTTTTCGTATAAATAATATAAAAGTTGGTCATTCAAGGAATTTTCTTTGTTATCAGAATCCCTTTGAACAGAAACACCCTCTGGTTTGTTGCATATAATAATGTTCTCATCTTCATAAACAATCTGAAAATTTTGCTCAACTTTTTGAATTTCTTTAGCTTCCATAAAAGAATTAATCGTTTCTTCGGCAAGATACATTTGAAGTAAATCACCACTTTTTAAAATTTCATTGCCAGATGCCTTACCACCATTGTATTTAATTCTTTTTTTTCTAAGCATTTTGTAAATAAAAGATTTTCCGGCTTTATTAAAATATTTAAGTAAAAATTTATCTAGTCTTTGATTTTCAGAATTTTTATCAATTTCAATAATTTTCAAAACAATTTCCTTTCTTTAAAAAAGACTTGTTCCAAAACAAAGTTTTAAAACAAGCCTTTTGTCATTAATTTTTTTAACTGTTAATCCATTTAAGATATGCTGTAATAAATAGGTCAATTTCTCCGTCCATAACAGCTTGAACGTTACCTGTTTCAGCATTAGTTCTATGGTCTTTAACCATATTATATGGGTGAAAAACATAAGAACGAATCTGGCTACCCCAACCTATGTCTTTAACCTCGCCTCTAATGTCTTTAAGTTCTTCCTCTTGTTCTTGAAGTTTAAGTTCATAGAGTCTAGCTTTAAGAACTTTCATAGCCCTATCTTTATTTTTATGTTGTGACCTTTCATTCTGGCATTGAACAACAATATTTGTAGGTATATGAGTAATTCTTACAGCCGAAGAAGTTTTGTTTATGTGCTGACCACCGGCACCACTAGCTCTATAAGTATCAATTCTCAAATCATCAGGATTAATGTCAAATTCGATAGTATCATCAAGTTCAGGCATAACATCACAAGATGCGAAAGAAGTATGCCTTCGTCCAGATGAGTCAAAAGGTGAAATTCTAACAAGTCTGTGAATACCTTTTTCAGCTTTGATATACCCAAAAGCATTTTCACCATTTATCTGGATAGTAACAGACTTAATACCAGCCTCTTCACCAGGTAAATAGTCAAGTTCTTCAACTGAAAAACCGTGCTTTTCTGCCCATCTAAGGTACATTCTAAGTAGCATAGAAACCCAGTCACAAGCCTCAGTACCACCTGCACCAGAGTGCAAAGTAACGATAGCATTATTTTTATCATAAGGGCCAGTCAATAAAGTTGAAATCCTAAGTTCTTCATATCTTTCGATAAAGTCAGCAGAAAGCTGTTTTACTTCAGGAATAACACTTTCATCATTTTCCTCATTTCCCATTTCAATAAGGGTCATAATATCGTCAAAATCTGTATTAAGCTTTTCAAAACCCTCTATTTTGCTTTTAAGTTGTTTTGTTTTTTGTAATACAGATTGAGCTTTTTCCATATCGTCCCAAAAAGACGGGTCAGCAGAAATTTCCTCAAGTTCACTCACTTTTTCAATCGCACCAGCGATGTCAAAGTGAGTCCCTCATTTCCTGTAAATTTTTCGCATAAACTTGCATTTGAATAGCTATCTGTTCAAGTTCAAGCACATAATCACTTCCTTTTGGTAATAATTATTCGTTAATGCCACAGCAGTTTTTATATTTTTTGCCACTTCCACAAGGACAAAGGTCATTTCTACCCACTTTAGGCTCTTTACGTTTTTTAGGAGTATTAACAGACTCCTCATCTTTGTTAGTTGTAACAACTTCAACGTTTACAACTGGTTTTCTTTCAATATCAGCGTTAGGGTCAACAACTCTAATATTGAACAAACCTCTAATAGTTTCAGTTTGTATATTTGCACTAAGTTCTTCAAACATATCATAACTGATAAATTTATATTCAGTAATAGGGTCTCTCTGAGCATAAGCACGAAGTGAGATACCTTGACGCATTTGGTCCATATCGTCCAAATGGTCCATCCATTTTTGGTCGATAACTTTAAGAAGTATAACTCTTTCAAGTTCACGCATTCTATCTTCCTGAACTTCAGCCTCTTTTTTCTTATAAACTTCAACAGCTGTATCGAAAATTCTGTCAGTAAGTTCATCTGGAGTAAGGTTTTCTTTGTCCTCATCAGAAATTTCAATTTGAGGGATATTAAGCATAGGCATAAGTGATTCATTAAGACCAATTAAATCCCAGCTTTCAGCAAAGTCAGAGTTATCTCCAACATAAGTTTTAACATTTCTTTCGATAACGCTTCTAAGCATTTTTTGGATATTATCGCTAAGGTCAGCACCAAGGAGAACTTGACGTCTTTCATCATAGATAATTTCTCTTTGTTCGTTCATAACCTGGTCATATTCAAGAAGACGTTTACGAACACCAAAGTTGTTTGCCTCAACTTTCTTCTGAGCATTTTCAATGGCTTTAGTAAGCATTTTGTGTTCGATAGGGTCATCTTCATCAATACCGAGTGCATCGATAACTCTAGCAACTCTATCAGAGCCGAAAAGACGCATAAGGTCATCTTCAAGAGAGATAAAGAATCTTGATTCACCAGGGTCACCTTGACGACCGGCACGACCTCTTAACTGGTTATCAATACGTCTTGATTCGTGTCTTTCAGTACCGATTATTTTAAGACCACCAAGTTCTTTAACTTCATCGTCAATTTTGATGTCGGTACCACGACCAGCCATATTTGTAGCGATTGTAACAGCACCTTTTTCACCGGCAAGAGCAACGATTTCAGCTTCTTTTTCGTGGTATTTAGCATTAAGTACTTGATGACGAATACCCTCTTTTTTAAGCATAGAGCTAATAAGTTCAGATTTATCAATAGTAATAGTACCAACGAGAACAGGTTGACCTTTTTCGTGAGCTTTTTTAATTTCTTCAACAACAGCTTTATATTTAGCTCTTTCAGTTCTATAAACAAGGTCAGTAAGGTCTTTTCTTAAAACAGGTTTATTAGTTGGGATAACGATAACGTCCATACCATAGATGTGTCTAAATTCACCCTCTTCAGTAAGAGCAGTACCAGTCATACCACTTTTTTTACCATATTTGTTAAAGAAGTTCTGGAAAGTGATAGTAGCTAAAGTTTTGCTTTCTTTGTTTACGACAACGCCCTCTTTAGCTTCGATAGCCTGATGAAGACCGTCAGAATAACGACGACCAGACATCATACGACCAGTAAATTCATCAACGATAACAACTTCGCCGTCTTTAACAACATAGTCTTTATCAAGGAACATATTGTAGTTAGCTTTTAAAGCATTGTTAATATGGTGTTGAATTTCCATATTATCAGGGTCAGCAAGGTTTTCGATATTAAAGTATCTTTCAGCCTTTTTAACACCCTCTTGAGTAAGGGAAACAGTTTTTCCTTTTTCATCAACAACAAAGTCGCCCTCTTCTTGAATTTCAACGTGATTAAGAGGATTAAGGGCTTCCTCCTCATTAAGGATAGCACCTTTAGTAAGTGTTTTAGCGAAAGAATCTGCAACCTTGTAGAGCATAGTAGATTTTCCACTACTACCAGAAATAATAAGAGGAGTTCTAGCCTCGTCAATAAGAACAGAGTCAACCTCATCTATGATAGCATAAGCAAGTTTTCTTTGAACAAGATTTTTTTCATAAACAACCATATTATCTCTAAGGTAGTCAAAACCAAGTTCGTTGTTAGTAGCGTAAGTAATATCACAGTTATAAGCTGCTTGTCTTTCTTCTTGTTCCATATCGTGAAGAATAACACCAACAGTAAGACCTAAGAACTGGTGAATTTGACCCATCCATTCAGAGTCACGTTTTGCGAGGTAATCATTAACAGTAACGATGTGAACACCTTCGCCGGTAAGAGCATTTAAGTAAGCAGGTAAAGTAGAAACAAGAGTTTTACCTTCACCTGTTTTCATTTCAGCGATACGGCCTTGATGAAGAATGATACCACCAATAAGCTGAACACGGAAATGACGCATACCAAGAACTCTTTTAGCAGCCTCTCTAACAACAGCAAAAGCCTCTGGTAAGAGGTCATCAAGAGATTCCCCGTCTTGATACCTTTTTTTAAATTCATCAGTTTTACCCCTAAGTTGCTCATCAGAAAGTTTAGAGATTTCATCTTCAAGACTTTCGATTTTGTCAACAATAGGCATAATTCTTTTCAATTCTTTGTCGCTGTAACTTCCAAAAATTTTTTGTACAAAGCCTAACATCATAGCACCTCTTATATTAAAATTAATTTTGTTTATAAATTATTTTATATTCGATATAATTATTAACCCAAATAAAGGGGTTAAACCACTTCGTATAGTTTAACAGAAATACCCCCCAATATGCAACTATTAATTTAACAATTTTAAATATTTAACAAATTGTTCATATATTAACGACAAAAAGGAACATATTTCGCCATAATATCTGGAATATAGTCATCAATCTTCTGACATTATCACAAATAAAATTCCATCACCGATATAAATTTCACATTCATCAGAAAGCATAACGTTACTTACACCAAGTGAATTTCCAATTTCCATATCATTTCCGTCAAGGGCATAATATAGCCCTTTTGTTCTAATTTTGGAAACTCTTGTTGTTAAAGGAATAAGCGAAAGCAAATCGCCCTTTTTCCCTTTAATCTTTATATATTTTTGAGCAAGACAGATTTTATTTTTTTCATCAACAAGCCAAGCCAGAATGCCTTTATCAAGAGCTTTTTTTAAAATTTGAGCATTTGCAAAAGTATGGTCAAGTCTTGTTCCTGTTCCTGCAAAAAGAAAGATTTCGTCAGCATTTTCATCAATTGCACGATGAATACCAAGCTCCATATCAGTAAAATCTTTTTCAGGAGGAAACTTTTCAAAACGAACATTTTTCTGACGAAAGTACTCAATATACTTTTCATCAGCAGAATCCAAATCGCCAATTATAACATCAGGGACAATTCCACATTTGTAAAAATGTCTGACACCACCGTCACAACATATAAGCATATCAGAAATTTTCACATATTCAAGAAATCTTTCATAGTTATTTATCGAACCGCTTCCCACAACAATAGCTTTCATTATCTGTGGTCAAACTCCTTAAAAATTTCATTAAATTGCTCAACTTCATAAGCTATATCGTCAGCCTTAAAAATAGCAGACCCAACAACAACTATATTTACGCCTGCGTCAAGAACTTCTTTGACGTTATTTCGTTTAACACCACCGTCAATTTCAATATCAACATTAAGATTTCTGTCCTTGATATATTTGTAAACATTTCTAACTTTATCTAAAGATGACGGAATAAAGGCCTGTCCACCGAAACCAGGGTGAACTGACATAATTAAGACCATATCGACAAGTTCGATAAGACCATAAAGTTTTTCAACAGGTGTTTCCGGACTAATAGTTATCCCACATTTTTTACCAGTTGCTTTTATTTGATTAATAACTTTTTTAGGTTCGTTAACAGTTTCTAAGTGGAAATTAATAATATCAGCACCAGCCTCAGCAAATCTTTCGATATAGACCTCAGGATTACTTATCATCAAATGAACATCAAGGACAAGATTTGTCGCATTACGAATACTATCAATAATTGGAATACCCATTGATATATTAGGGACAAAATGACCGTCCATAACATCGATGTGTATATAAGGGATTTTTTCCCTTTCAAGAATTTTAATTTCCTCACCTAGTTTAGTAAAGTCTGCTGCTAAAATAGACGTTGAAAGTTTAACCATAAGAATCCTCCTTATCTTCTTTGCTGAAGTTCGTTGTATAAAAATTCATATCGACTGTAACGTTCTTCGGATATAGTTTTCCCGATATTTTCTTTTATAAGACAGTCTGGCTCGTGTAAATGCAAACAATCATTAAATCTACATTTATCGATAAACTCTTTAAATTCTCTAAAATAAAATTGAAGTTCATTAGGTTTAATATGTTCAAGAGAAAGAGAAGTAAACCCAGGGGAATCAACAATGTAAGTATTTTCATCAATCAAAAGAAGCTCAACCTCTCTTGTAGTATGTTTACCTCTTTCAATTTTTTGGCTTATCTCACCTGTTTTCTGTATGCCAAAAGGAACAATCTTGTTTATAAGGCTAGATTTTCCTACACCGGACGGACCAGCGACAACAGAAACTTTATTTTTGATATATTCTTTTAATTCATCTATTCCGACATCATTAATAGTATCAGTAAAGATAACTTTATAAATCGGCTGATAAATTCGTTTAACATAATCAACAACTTCTTTTTTTGTTATGTCACATTTATTTATACAGATAACGACATCAATATTTTTTTCTTCTGCAAGAATAAGGAATCTGTCAAGAAGGTCAAAATTAATATCAGGGCTTGCCCCTGCAAAAGTTATGATACAGCAGTCGACATTTGCAACCCTAGGACGCACCATAAAAGTTCGTCTTTCACAGATTTTTTCAATAAAGCCTGTTTTTTCTTTTTCATCAAGGATTGTAATATCGACATAATCTCCAACTGTAGGAACGATTTTTCTTTTACGAAAAACCCCCCTAGCCTTACATTGGAAAACACCATTTTCTGTATCGACAGAGTAAAGACCACCGACACCTTTTATAATTCTTCCATTAATCATTAGCTTTAACCTTTCCGATTGAAAAATTACACACAAAACACCTTTTTAAAACCTTGAAACCCCGTCTCAAACTCTGCTAGCTTTCAGCACTTTTGCTACGCAAAAGTGCTGAGCTTATAGGATATATGGGCAAAGCCCCAAGATTTTTAAAGTTTTAAGTCTCTCTATAAACCAGGGTCAATTTCTACTTCGTCAACCTTAGGTGACACAGCAGGAGTTTCTGCACTCTTATTAGCATTATCAGAATTTGAATTGCTATCAGCAGAATTTGAACCAGTTCCACCAGCAGAATTTGAACCAGTTCCACCAGCAGAGTTGCCGTTTTCAGCATTAGGAGAACCCTCGTCAACCTTTTCATTCTTTTTATCAGAACTACTTTCATTGTTGCTAGAATGATTTACATTATTTGACTGTTCGTTGTTGTTTTCTACTTTGTCAGAATTTTCATTGTTGTTTGAATCATTAGCATTATTTTGAGAATTGTCCTGTTCAACATTATTTTCCTCATCTTCATTGCTAGTCATTCCACTACTTACATAAATAGTAACAGTAGTACCTGTTTCTCTCTTTTCGCCGGCTTCAATGCTTTGTTCAATAACGATGCCTGCACTTCGGCTACTTTCTCTATATTCAACTTCAACTTCAAAACCTTTGTTTCTAAGTGCAACTTGAGCCTCTGATTTAGAAATACCAGTAACGTTAGGGATAGTGGCATTTTCTGACTCTTTACCTTTGCTTATATAGATAGTGATTTTTTCACCTTTTTTAACTTCTTCACCTTTTTCAGGGTCTTGTCTTATTATTTCTTCTTTTTCAACTTCATCGTTGTATTCACGTTTTTCTGTCCATTTAAGACCAAGTTTTTTAAGCTCAGATTCTGCATCATCAATGCTTTTTCCAACAAGATTAGGTACTTCAATAATGTCGCTACCAAGGCTCATTTTAAGTAAAATAGTATCACCCTCGTTTACTTCTTTACCAGCATCAACATTTTGTTCAAGGATTACCCCTTCTGGAATATCATCGCTATATTCTTCGGCGTTGTCACCGTCTTGAGCAAGATATAAATTGTTGTCTTGAGCAAGTTCAAGAGCTTCTTCCCAAGTTTTACCTACAAAATCAGGAACAATAACTTTCTTACCAGAAGGCCAAGCAAGCCAAGTAATAAGGCTTATTATAATCATAAGTGCAACAGCCGTTCCGACAGCAGCGATAATAACTTTCATATCTTTCTTTCTGTCTTCAGCTTCATATTTGTTTAAACTAGTCTTTGAACGAGCATTATTTTTAGTAGGTCGTTTGTCATAGTTTTCATATTCATCATAACCATCATCATAATCTTTGTATGATTTCTGATTTTGGCTTTGTTTTTTAATTTCGTTAAGTTCTTCGCCTGTAACTCTAATTGTTTGAGAAGTAACGTCATCTTCCTCAAAAACAATAAAATCACCAGTATCATTTTTAGTTGCTCTTTTTAAATCTCTGTTCATATCTTCAACGGTTTGATAACGTTTAGAAGAACTTTTTTGAGTAGCCTTTAATATGATAAGATAAATACTTTCAGAAACATTAGGGTTAATTCTTCTAACATCAGGGATAGGCTCTCTTAAATGTTTCATAGCAAGTGCAACAGGTGTATCACCGTTAAAAGGAAGTCTACCTGTAACCATTTCAAAAAGCACAATACCAAGTGAATATATATCACTTTTTGCATCTACAAAGCCACCTCTAGCCTGTTCTGGTGAAAAATAATGAACAGACCCCATAGACTCAACATTTACAGTAGTAGATGTTGCAGCTCTAGCAATCCCAAAGTCAGTAACTTTGATGTCACCATCTCTAGTTACTAATATATTGTGAGGTTTAATATCTCTGTGAACGATGTTATTTTTGTGAGCCTCTTCAAGAGCAGATGCAATTTGAATAGCAACGCTCAAAGCCTCCTGATTATCAAAAGGAGCTTTTTTGTTGATTAACTCTTTAAGTGTAATACCGTCAATATATTCCATAACGATATAGTGTACGTTTCCGTCATTTCCAACATCATAGACATTTACGATGTTAGGGTGAGATAATCTTGCAGCTGCCTGTGCCTCAACGGCAAATCTATTTATAAATTCTTGATTTTCAAGATGTTCTTCTTTCAAAACTTTAAGAGTAACATATCTGTTAAGTTTTTGGTCCATAGCCTTGTAAACAACAGCCATACCACCAACGCCAATTTTTTCCAAAACGGCATATCTTCCACTAATAATAGTATTTGGTTCAATATTCATAAGTTTGCTCCCTCCGATTAAGCTATTAAGATAACCGAAATATTGTCTTTTCCACCAAGCTCATTAGCTCTATCAACCATTTTTTCGGTTTTTTCTTGTAAATTCAAAGAGTTATCTTTTGCAATATTTAAAATTTCGTCATCGTCAAGCATTTCATATAATCCGTCAGAACACATAATGACAATATCACCGTCAAAAATTCGATTAAAAATTCCGTCAATAGAAACATTAGGGTCAATTCCTAAGGCTCTTGTAATAATGTTTCGGTCTGGATGAGTTTTTGCCTCTTCTTTTGTTATTATCCCAGAGCGAACCATATCCATAACGTAGGAATGGTCAGTTGTTATCTGCTTAATTTCCTCGTTTCGAACTATGTAAAGTCTGCTGTCACCAACGTGAGCAACATATATTTTTTCATCATCAAAAGATGCAGCAAGAAACGTTGTTCCCATATTGCTGTATTCAAATTTTGTTCTAGATAGTTCGTTCACCTTTTTGTTAGCGTATAAAACCCCTTCAACAAGAGAATCAAGGATTTCATCTGTATTTAGATTTTCACTGATAAATTCAGTAAAAAATTTAACAGCGTTACTGCTGGCAATTTCGCCCGATTTATGTCCACCCATTCCATCAGCGACAACATATAAATTTTTCAACGCACCGATTTCAGAGTTTTGAACAAAAATAGAATCTTCGTTGCCTGCTCTAATTCTTCCAATATCTGATTTTCCAATACCTGTCATCTTTTTTCAACACCTCAAATCAGTATTAAGAAAGTGTCTTTCTTAATAACCTCTGTATAAATTTAACGGTCTAAATATCTTTTTCTAAGCTGTCCACAAGCAGCATTAATATCGCTACCAAGTTTTCGTCTAACTGTAGCTTCGATATTCATACTTTTAAGTATTTCACAAAAATTATTAACTGTTTTATCTGAACTACGTATGTAGTTTCTTTCTTTAACATCGTTCACAGGAATAAGGTTTACGTGGCTTAAAGAACCCTTTAATCTTTCGGCAAGTTCAACAGCACAATCTTTACTGTCATTTACCCCTTTAATCAAGGCATATTCAAATGTCACACGCCTTTTAGTATAGTTAGCATATTCCTTAGCAGAACGAATAAGCTCATCAATAGAGTATCTTTTTGCGATAGGCATAATTTTTTGCCTAATTTCATCATTTGGAGCGTGAAGCGAAATAGCAAGGGTAATTTGTAATTTCATTTCTTGAAGTTGTTTTATTTTATCAACAAGACCACAAGTTGAAACCGTTATATGTCTTTGACCAATATCAAGACCGTCTTTAGAATTTATGAGTTCAAGAAATTTTATAGTATTGTCAAAATTGTGAAGAGGTTCACCACTACCCATAATAACAATATTAGAAATTCTTTCGCCCAAATCCTTTTGTATTTCATAAACTTGAGAAACCATTTCACCGGCAGTCAAGTTTCTTTCGAGTCCGTCAACTGTTGATGCACAAAACGAACAACCCATACTACAACCAGCTTGAGAAGAAATACAAACAGCATTTCCATACTCATATTTCATAAGCACACTTTCTATTATATAATCATTTTCTATTTGAAACAAGTATTTTGTTGTATTATCTTCATTAGAAACAAATTTTTCTAGCATAGAAACATTTTGTATTTTAGCTGTTTCAGAAAGTTTTTCTCTAAAACCTTTGGAAATATCACTCATATCATCAAAAGAAGTAACACACTTTTGATGTAACCACTTAAAAATCTGTTTTGCCCTGAAAGGCTTTTCACCAAGTTCAGAGATAAAATTTTTAAGTTCATCAAGGTTTAGAGATAAAATATCAATTTTTTCACTCATTTTCAATTAGCCTTTCTTTTAAACTTAGCAATAAAAAATCCGTCACTATCAAAATTTTGAGGTAAAATCTGATTTTGAGAAACAAGTTCAAAATCAAAATTATTTAAAAACCATTCAACATTTTCTTGATTTTCTTTGTAAGAAACCGTACAAGTACTGTAGAGTAAAAATCCATTATCCTTGACATAATTTTGTGAAGCAGACAATATATCTCTTTGGATTTTAACAAGTTCAGTAATATCATCATAAGTCTTTGAATATTTAATATCAGGTTTCTTTCTAACGAGTCCAAGACCGGAACAAGGAGCATCAACGATAACTCTGTCGGCTGTTTTAAAATCTTCCTCATAGTTTTCAGACGCATCTTTAATCTCAGCATTTATTATATCAATACCAAGTCTGTCAGCACCCTGTGAAATAAGATTTATTTTATGCTCATAAACATCACGAGAGCTTATAGAGCCTTTGTTATTCATAAAATAAGCAGATAAGAAAGATTTACCCCCGGGTGCAGCACAAACATCAATAATTTTTTCATTTTCCATAGGAGCAAGTTCCTTTATTGCTAAAAAAGAACTTTTATCCATAATATGAAAAAGACCATTTTTGTATGAAGCATTTTCAGAAATATCAGAAATTCTTTTTATAGATAGCATATTATCAAAGTCTGTAACTTTTTCAACATCAACGCCGTCTTTTTCAAGAAGTGAAATAAGCTCATCTGATGTAGTTTTTAAAGTATTAACAACAGCCGTAACATTAGGGGCTTTTCCGTTTTGTTCACACATCTGCATAACTTCATCTTTTGTAAGACTTTCAAGCCAATAATCAATAATCCACTTTGGATAAGAATATTTAACAGAAACATATCCACTAAAATCGTTTTTTATATCCGGATAATCCACATTGTCAACATTTTTAGATATATTTCGTAAAACACCATTAACAAAACCAGAAAGTCCTCTAAAACCTCTTTTTTTAGCAATATCAACAGCCTCATTACAAACGGCCGAAACAGGAACTTTATCCATAAAAATAAACTGATACACAGATATTCTAAGTATATTCAAAATAAGGGGTTTCATTTTTTTTGTTTTTGTTTTAGAGAATTTATCAATAACATAATCGATCAAAATAAGGTTTCTAAGTGTACCATTTACAAGTTCAGTTATAAAAGCCTTTTGAACAGATGTCAAGTCAGCATATTTTTTAAACGTTCTCCTTAAAACAATATTGTTATATCCCTCTTGTTCAAAAATATCCATAAGGGCATAAACAGCCACTTCTCTATCTTTCATAAAATAAAATCCTCTCTAAAACACAAAATTTATATATAATATTTAATTGTAAATATGTAAAATATCATCATCATTTAATTTTAAACTATTTATATCAATTGTCAAGAAAAAAATCTTTAAATTTCAAGTTTCTTCAAAACGTTAAACACTCAGACTTTTTTCAAAACATATCGCTATAATTCATAGCCATTTCAATGTAGGATAAAAAACTTTTTTTTAATCTTCTCTTAACTTAACAAATTTAGCAGCACTTCTTCTTCTTGAGTCCTGCATTTGGGCATAGTGTTTTTTAGTTGTATTAACGTCTTTATGCCCAAGTACATCAGCAACAAGATAAATGTCACCTGTTTCCATATAAAGGCTAGTTCCGTAAGTACTTCTTAATTTGTGTGGCGAAATATTTTTTAATGCAACAGCACACTTAGAATATTTTTTAACAAGATTTTGTATTGCCCTATCGGTAATACGTTTTTTTTGCATAGAAAGAAATAAAGCATCTTCGTGACCTTCTTCGGCAACAATTTGTTCTCTTTCGTCAAGGTAAGCATCTAGAGTGTCAGCGACTTCGTCACCAAAATAAACAATAGACTCTTTACCGCCTTTTCTAAAAATCTTAATTCCATTTGTTTCAAAATCTATATCACTTATATTAATGCCGACACATTCAGAAACACGAATACCGGTTCCAAGTAAAAGAGTGATAATTGCCAAATCTCTAATTTTGGTATGTGCGTGCCATTTTTTTTGCCTGTCGGTAAGTTTTTCGCCACTTTCGACCTCTTCAAGTAACTTAACAACTTCGTTAGGTTCAAGTCGAATAATTTCTTTATCGTGTATTTTAGGTGTTTCGATAAGTTCGGCAGGATTTGCCTCTATAAGTTCTTCTCTATATAAATAATTAAATAATCTTCTAACAGCAGATAGTTTTCTTGATTTTCCGTTTTCTCTGTTTGTTATTTGTTTGGTCTCTCCAGAGTCTTCAACTTTGATGTAATAAGAAAGATATTCAAGAAAACGATTCAAATGTTTAGCTTTAACTTTGTTCATAAGTGAACAATCAATGTCCGTAACATAAACGTCTTTAAATTCGTTACAATTTTCCATAAGATAATTAAAAAATATTTTAAGGTCGTAAGCATACCCAACTCTGGTACGGACAGACGTAATTTCACCAATAGATAAGAAAAAATCATTTACAAAGTCAGGCAATTCGCCTCTAAGCTCACGTAATTTCAAAGTATATTTTTTTTCAACTTCGTCTTTATATTCCAAAAAAATCAACCTTTCCAACTACCAATTTCAGAACGTTTTATTGCACCAAAAATTTTTTCTTCAAAGTGGTCATATTTAAGACCCTGTTCTTTCATAAATTTTTTTATATCTTCTCTTTTTGTATATCCATCAACAGGACATTTATTTTTAACCACTTGAATATTTTCTTTTCTAACAAAACCGATAACATCTTTTTCAGGGACATACATAAGAGGTCGTATCGAATAAAGTTTTTTTCTTTCAAGGAACGTAATAGGGCAAAAAGTATTTATTCTACCCTCATAAAACAGCGACATAAAAAAAGTTTCAATAACGTCATCTCTGTTATGCCCAAGGGCAATTTTGTTACAACCAAGTTTTTCAACCATATCATTCAAAGCACCCTTACGCATTTTTGCACACAATGAGCAAGGATTTTTTTCTTTTCTTGCATCAAAAATAATTTCAGCAATATCCGTTTTAACAATTGTATAATTAACCCCTATATTGTCACATAACGTTTGTACAGGAGAAAAGTCCATACCGTCAAAACCTAAAGAAACAGAAATAGCTTCAATCTCAAATTTGTTAGGATAAAATCGTTGCAATTCTTTAAGTGCGATAAGCAAAGTAAGGCTGTCTTTACCCCCAGAAATTCCAACAGCAACTTTATCTCCATTTTGTATCATATTGTAATCATCAACAGCACGTCTAACGTAGCTCAAAAGTCTTTGACGTTTCATAATCAATCCTTCTTAAATCCAATTTTTTTAAGGAACTCATAATCTTTTTTAGAGAGTTCAGACTTTTCCAAAAGTTCAGGTCGTTTTTTAAATGTACGTTCAAGAGATTTTTCTCTTCTCCACTTATCAACATTTGCGTGGTGACCGGATAATAAAACATCTGGCACTTTTTTTCCGTTAAATTCAATAGGTCTTGTATATTGTGGATATTCAAGTAAATTATTCGAAAAACTTTCATCTTGAAACGACTCTTCTTTGTTAAGAACTTTAGGGATAAGTCTTGAAACCGAATCAATAATAGCCATAGCAGGAAGTTCTCCACCGGTAAGAACAAAATCACCGATAGATATTTCATCTGTCACAATTTCCTCAATAACTCTTTCGTCAATCCCCTCATAATGACCGCATAAAATAATAAGTTCTTCTTCTTTTGAAAATTCCTCAGCTATAGACTGATTAAAAGTTTTTCCTTGTGGTGTCATATATACAACTCTGCAACCCTTTTTAACTCTTTCTTTGATACTTTGGTAAGCATCAAAAACAGGCTGTGGTTTAATAACCATACCTGCCCCACCACCATAAGGATAATCGTCAACTTGATTATGTTTGTTGTTTGCAAAATCTCTAATATCAACGCACTCAATATTTATTATACCATTACCAACAGCACGTTTAATCATACTGTGATTAAGTCCATTTAAAATCATTTCGGGGAAAAGTGTCAAAACAAAAAACTTCATTATCTCAAACCTTCCAAAAGTTTAACAGTCATTTTATTATTTTCCTTATCAACATTCAAGATACATTGTTTAATAGCCGGTATAAGGATTTCGCTTTTTTCGCTTTTTTCGCTTTTTTCGCTTTCGTCATTTCTAACAACATAGACGTCATTTGCACCGGTAAAGATAATATCTTGAATAGTTCCAAGCAATTCGCCGTCATCAGTAACCACTTCCATAGAATACAAATCACTGATATAATATTCATCTTCACCGAGAGGCAAAGCCATATCTTCTGTAATTTTAATTTCAGTATTTTTCAAAGTTTCACCGGCTGTCATATCGTCAATACCTTTAAACTTAATTATAACAAATTGTTTATGATAGCGAACATTTTCTATTTCATATTTTTGTATGTTACCTTTTTTATCAACATAAACAAAATCAAGAAGTTCAAATCTTGAAACATCATCAGTTGTTGGGAGGACTCTAACTTCGCCTTTAATTCCCTGTGTATTAACGATTTTACCAACAACAAAATATTTATTTTCCAAAAGCCAACCCTCCAAAATATAAATTAATTCAACAGTTACATTTTTTTAACCAAAAGACCTTGGGGCACTACCCCACACCCTTTAAAACCGTGGGCGTTGCCCACACCCACTAGCTAAGTCAGCACTTTTGCTACGCAAAAGTAGGCAACGGCACATTTGCCTTATGCCTATCGGATTTCTTTCCGATGCCCTTTAAAAAAAGCTAGGCAAAAACTTTTGCCGGAAACTACGTTTCCTGTCGTGTTATTGACTAAAGGTGGCAAAAATAAGATTTTCGATAAATTCTATTTTTGTCAAGAGTGTGACAAAGGACGGCGTAAGCCTACTTTTGCATAGCAAAGCTAGTGGGGTGGTGGGGCAAAGCCCCACGGTCCTAAAATACACTAAAAATTTTAGATATAAAAAAAGGCGAACTAAGTCGCCAAACCCCACCCAAAATAGCTCGGATAACCGAACTACTTTGAATAAAGTCAAAATAATTATTGCAATATTTTAACAACAACTTTTTTATCCTCGTGGATAGCTGCTGCTTTGACAACAGTACGAATAGCTTTAGCAATTCTACCCTGTTTGCCAATGACCTTGCCCATATCATCATTATCAACAGCAAGTTCAAGGATAACTGTGCCATCATTGTCAACGGATTCATTGACAGTAACAACGTCAGGCTTGTCAACTAAGTTTTTAGCAAGTATTTCAAGTAACTCTTTCATAATAATATCCCTCCCAAAAAGGAATGATTATTCGATAACGCCTGCTTTTTTTAATAATGCTCTAACTGTATCAGTTGGTTGAGCACCGTTACCAATCCATTTTTTAGCACCTTCAGCGTCAACTTTAAGAACAACTGGTTCTTTAGTTGGGTCATAGTAACCGATTTCATCGATTGATTTACCGCCTCTTGGAGTTCTTGCATCAGCAACAACGATTCTATAAAAAGGAGCTTTTTTAGCACCTAATCTTTTTAATCTAATTTTTACTGCCATTTCTTTCACCTCCTAAAAAATATTTAAAGCATAAATTTATCTAAAAAAAGGAAGTTTAAATTTCCCTTTTTTGCCTTTAGTCATATCAGTCATCATCTTCATCATTTTTTTCATTTCTTCAAACTGCTTTAAAAGCTTATTGATTTCCTGAATAGAACGACCACTGCCTTTAGCAATACGTTTTTTTCTGGAACCGTTTAAAACATCAGGATTTCTTCTTTCATAAACGGTCATAGACTGAATAATTGCTTCAATATGACTGATAGATTTTTCATCGACATCAACGTCAGCAAGTTTAGCTTGATTAAGTCCCGGAACCATAGAAATTAAATCTTTAAGAGGTCCCATTTTTTTAACTTGCTGCATTTGAGCGAGGAAATCTTCAAAAGTAAAATCAAGGGTACGCATTTTCTTTTCAAGCTCTTGAGCCTGTTTTTCATCAAAAACCTGTTGAGCCTTTTCGATAAGACTAAGAACGTCACCCATACCAAGGATACGAGAAGCCATTCTATCAGGATAAAAAGGTTCAAGGTCTTCAAGTTTTTCACCCATACCCACAAACTTAATAGGTTTACCAGTAACGGCACGAACAGAGAGAGCAGAACCACCTCTTGTATCACCATCAAGTTTAGTAATAATAACACCATCAACGCCAAGTTTTTCATTAAAAACCTCAGCAACATTAACAGCATCTTGACCCGTCATAGCATCTATAACGAGCAATATTTCTTGTGGACGAACCTCGGCTTTAATATTTTGAAGTTCTTCCATAAGTTCTTCATTTATGTGTAAACGACCGGCTGTATCTATAATGATAACATCGTTGCCGTTTTCTGAAGCATAGTCAAGAGATTTTTTAGCAATCTCAACCGGATTAATGTTTCCCATAGAGAAAACAGGAATATTATAAGTACCACCAACAACTTGAAGTTGTTTTATAGCAGCAGGTCTGTAAACGTCACAGGCAACCAAAAGAGGTTTTTTGCCTTGTTTTCGCAATTGACCAGCAAGTTTACCAGTGGTAGTAGTTTTACCAGCACCCTGAAGACCAACCATCATATAAATTGTTGGAGCTTTAGGGGCAAAAGTAAGTTTACTTTGTGTACTTCCCATAAGTTCAATAAGTTCATCATTTACAATTTTGATAACTTGTTGACCAGGATTAAGTCCACCTAAAACTTCTTCGCCAACAGCTTTTTCGGTAACCTTTTTAACAAAATCTTTTACAATTTTAAAGTTTACGTCAGCTTCGAGTAAAGCAAGTTTAACTTCTCTTAAAGCGTCTTTAACATCTTTTTCAGTAAGTTTACCTTTACCTCTAAGTTGTTTAAAAACGTCTTGAAGTTTTGAAGATAGATTTTCAAAAGCCATATTCTGCCTCCGTATCAATCTAAAATTTCAGATAACATATTTTTTATCAAAACAATTTTTTTGGAATTTTCATCATTAGCAACTTCATCAATTTCAGACATAATCTGTTCAACTTTTTCTTTACGATATAAGAACTTATGAACAAGATGAAGTTTTTCTTCATATTCTTGAAGAATTTTCTCACTTCTTTTAACGGTATCCATAACAGCTTGGCGAGTAGTGCCTTGCTCAACACCGATTTCATTTAGTGAAAGATCCTCAAGATAATGTTTTTCAAAAGCATCTCTTTGCTTATCAGTCAGCAAATCACCATAAAAATCAAAAAGCATAGTGACAAGAAATCTTTTTTCCATAAAATCACCTTTACTGAGATAAACATTAGTTGTAAAGTTTTTTATCTTTACACCACTTCGTGTATTATACATTATAAAAAACTCCTTGTCAATAGTTTTTTTAATTTTTTTTATAAATACAACTTTTATTTAGAACAAAAGCATTTTTTCAGATGTTATTACTTTATGTTTGTGATTTTTGCTACAAAAAGAAAAATAAAAAACAATTATTTTTAGTTTTTCATAAAAGCTATATGTACTTGTCAAAAAAACACTTTTTAATTTTTCTATAAGATAATCCCTTGAAAATCTAAAAAAGTTGATTAATATCGCCTTTTAAATTTTTTCATTTAATTTTTGCACCAAATAAAGTACCACAAATAGTATTTGAAATTAATGTAAACAATACAGCATTATAGATGTAATTTAAAAATTGCACAAAACAAAAATATATTTATTGTATAAAACAGATGCTTTAAACACTGTATTTTAATTTAAAAATCAAAAATTATAAAAATTAAACAAAAAAGTTTCATTTTTTTCTACTTTTAAAAAACAAAAAATACAAAAAAGCTATTGCTTTATTAAACCATAACGATATATAATCAAGTTATTCCGAAAGTTTTTCAAATTATTATTTTAGGAGGTACTTATATGAAATTTGAGTTTCGCAAAAATCTAAAGAAAATTTTTGCAGCAACGGTTGCAGTATGTATGACAGCAACATCATTACCGTATGTTGACTGTTTTACAACAGAAGTTATGGCAGCAAACACAACTCTTCCAGCATTCCCTGGAGCAGAGGGTGGTGGAAAATTTGCGACAGGTGGTAGAGGAGGAACAGTTTACCACGTTACAAATTTAAATGATAGTGGAACAGGTTCATTCAGAGATGCAGTTAGTGGCTCAAACAGAATTGTTGTTTTCGATGTTTCAGGAACAATAAATCTTAAAAGTGATGTAGTAATAAAAGGAAATGTCACTGTAGCCGGGCAAACTGCCCCTGGAGGAAAAGGCATAACTTTAAAGAACTATAAAGTTGGACTTGGTGGAGATAACATCATTTTAAGATTTATAAGTTCAAGACCGGGCGAGAGAGGAACAAATGCAGATTATGACGCATTAGGTGGCTCTGCCGGTTCAAATTCAATCGTTGACCACTGTTCTGTAGGTTGGGCAAACGATGAACAATGGGGATTATATTCAAATAATACAAATCAAACAGTACAATGGTCGTTAATCGGTCCAGCGAACTCATTTTCATATCATTCAAAAGGAATCCACGGCTTTGGTATAATGTTCGGAAAAGGTCAAAATTCTTGGCACCACAATATGGTAGCACATAACATTTCAAGAAACTTTAGAGGAAAAGTTGAAGGAACAAGTGTTATGGACTTCGTAAACAATGTAATTTACGACTGGGGTTATCAAACAGCTTATGGAACATTAGGTCATCTTAACTATGCTAATAACTACTTTAAAGCCGGTTCATCAACATCAGGTGGATATAACTACATAAACTTCTCAAGTGGTTCAAATGTAGAAAAATATAAATTCTACCTTACAGGAAATAAGATGATTAATAAAGACGGTACTGTAAGAAACAGCGAAACAGAAAACTGGAAAGCTGTAAATTACGGAAGTGTAACATCAACTTACGGCTATGGCGAATCATATTATAGAACAGATAGCTATATGCCACTTTATACAAATGGTGTAGATGTATCTGTTGTACCAACTATGGACACAGCAGATGTAGCATTTGATAAAGTAACAAAATATGCCGGTGCCGGTATAAGCTCAACTTGCAAACCAAAAATCGACCTTGAAGTTATGCAAGACGCAATTAACGGAACAGGCTCAATTACAGGAGCAAGACCTCTTTCAGAGGCAAATTCAACACAACAAGCAGAAATCAAGAAAAATAACATAAACTATGTAGATTATAGCCAGTACTATCCATCAGCTATATTAAAGAAAGAAATTACAGATAGCGATAATGACGGTATGCCAGATGAATGGGAAATTGCAAGAGGACTTGACCCAAATGACGCATCAGACGCAACAGGCGATTATTTAGGCGAAGGTTATAACAATATTGAATATTATATAAATGACCTTACAGTAAATGCTTTCCCAGCAGGAACAGTAACATTATCAAAAGAAACTGTAAACACAAATTATGTAACAACAACTTGGAAAGCGTCAGAAAGTAAATCAGCATATACAGAACTTATTGAAGGTTTATATCCAAAAGGAGATTTATCATACACAGGTATAGGAACAACAATTGATAAATTAAAATTTGACGGTTATGTAACAGGTATAAACTCATCTAAACCACTTGTTTTCAATCCATCTTATGACGGAGATTATACAGTGTATTATAGACTTGGTGCCGGTAAGACATTTGAGGTTAAAGATGAAAACGGAAATATAGTTGCATCTAACTCAAATAACGGTTCATCAGTTGTAGAAACATCAACAAAATTAAGTGTTTCAGCCGGTAAAACATATTATACTTATGTAGCAGGTTCAAACGCATATTTCTATGGTGCAAAATTTGAAAGACTTAAAACAGCACAATCATCAAACAACTACAATGAATATAAATTTGTTTTAGGCTCTGATAAAGGTTCTGATAAATATATTTCAGATAGTAGCAATCAGGCTAAAATGAAAATTTTATCAAACTTCAACTACCACTCAATGGGTGGATATAATGCAAGTGTTGGTGACCTTTTCGCTATAACACTTGGTGGAAATGGAAAATATACAAATACAAGCATTGCTTTTGATATGCTTTACCCAGCAAAAGCAACAGGTACTGTTGAGATTTTTGATTCTACTGATACAAGCTATTCTAATTCACTTGCAAGTGCAACATTTAAAGCAGACGGAACAAATCCGGTAAAACTTATCTTTGACGGTGTTGGTGGTCACACTTATATAGCAAGAGTAACAAGTGCAACAACAAGCTATGTTCTTGCAAAAGCAGTTACAGTAAAAACAAAATCAGCTCTTGTAGAAAAAGTAGAAACAACAACTGAAACTACTACTGAATCTACTACAACAACTACAACTGAAACTACCACAAAAGCCACAACAACTACTACAACTGAAACAACAACCGAAACTACTACTGAAAGTGGCGTTGATTATAACTTTGATTTATCTTCAGATTTAGGAACAAACAAAAATATCACAGATAAAACAGGAGCTGTTTCTGTAAAACTTCTTTCAAACTTTAAATACCACTCTCTTGGTGGATACAATGCAACAACAGGCGATATACTTTCATTAAAATTTGACGGAAATAAAACTTACAAAAACACAACAGTTTCATTGAATTTAGTTTATCCAAACTATGCAAGTGGTACATTGTCAATTTACGATACAACCGACTTAACAAAATCACTTGCTACTGTTACAGCTAAATCAGACGGAACAAATCCTTTAACACTTAAATTTAACGGTGTTGGTGGTCATACTTATGTTGTAAAAGTTACAAGTAGCACAGTAAATTATGTACTTGCGAATAAACTTAATATCAAAACAACTGGTAAATTAGTTGAAATACCTGACCCAACTACAGAAACTACAACTGACCCAACTACAGAATCAATTGTAGATTACAAATTTGATTTAACATCAGATAAAGGCAGAAATACGGAAATAACTGACAGTACAGGAAAAGCCGTAATAAAAGTTCTTTCAAATTTCAGATATCATTCAATGGGTGGATATAATGCAACAGTAGGCGATACACTTTCTGTAACATTTGACGGAAATAAAACTTACAAAAATTCAACAATAAGTTTTGACTTCCTCTACCCTGCAAAAGCAACAGGAACAGCAACATTGTATGATTCAAATGATACAACAAAAACAATCGCAGAAGTTAGTGCAAAAGCTGACGGAACAAATCCAGCAACACTTACATTTGACGCTGTAGGTGGTCATACTTATATCGTTAAAATAACAAGTGATACAGCAAACTACTTCCTTGCCAAAGCAGTAAATGTTAAAACAAGTGGAAAACTCATTTCAAATGCAACAACAGTAGAAACAACTACTGAAGCTACTACAAAAGCTACAACAACTACAACTGAAACTACTACAAAAGCTACTACAACCACTACTGAAACTACTACAAAAGCCACAACAACTACAACTGAAACTACTACCGAATCTACAACAGAAAATCAAGATAAAGGTGATGTTTCAATTGATATAGAAGATGACACAATCTATGTTCACGCTGGCGAAACAGTTTCATTTAACACTTATGTAAATTCATCAGACAATCAATATTACTTTGAATTAGAAGGTGGAAACTGGTGGTTTGAACCAGACAATGACTTTGTAAACGTATGGGGAGGAACTTCAAAACTCCTTACAGACCCAACAAACACATTTACAATCAATCAGTGGTGTGGTCTTGACGACGGTTACGAATTTTACTTAACTGCAATAGCCAATGACACAAGCAACGGAACAAAGAAAGACACAGTTAAAATAGTATTTTGCAAATAATGCAAAAAAAGATTATCGCTATGCGATAATCTTTTTTTGTATTACAACTTATTCAACAAATTAGAAGTTGTCGATGTAAAGACCGTGGGGCTTTGCCCCACCACCCCACTAGCTTTTTGA
>CABVAP010000024.1 GCA_902496345.1 uncultured Eubacteriales bacterium | reverse complement strand
TTAGTAGCGGTTTAATTGTATAGACTAGAATTATTATAGGGGGGTAAAGGGGGTATTTTTTTAGAATATACCTTAGTTTCGCTATTTAGTATAATTCGTTAGGTTAATACGCACATCGAAACTGTCGTTCTGCTGTCGAAGAAAGCTCAGTAAATAAGCCGTTTACAAGAGAATTTTATAAATTAATATTGTGTGTTTTATGAAAAAATTGACAGGTTAGAGGAAACATTTTACCCCCTTAATTGTTAAAATAGTAGTTTTGCTAAAAGGTTTAACCTTTTAGCAAAAATAAAATTTTATAACTAGAAAGGCATACTTCTATAAGTATTGATATGGGTGTGGTCAAATTACTTTAACTTGCATGGGTAGGGGCAATATGAATCTTAAAAATAACTTAAATGCTAACCGAAGGTCCCCTCAAACGCGTATTTTCGAAAAATTAAAGGGGTGGTTTAGAATTATAAAATTTAAAATTCTAAAAAGATAAAATTGATATTTTTTTTGTAAGTGATAAAATATATAATTATATTGGCAAAAGAATGAAAGGAGTTGTCGGAATGGATTATTTATCACACAATATAGCAATCAATTTAAAAAGAATTCGAAAAGCAAAAGGAATGAGCTTGGACATAGTAGCAGAGCAGACAGGTGTCAGCAAGAGTATGCTGGCAACCATTGAAAAAGGAGATGCCAATCCTTCTATTGGTGTTTTGGGAAAAATTATGAGTGGCTTGCGCATTGATTTACAGGATTTAACTCAGGCACCTCAAAACGACGCATATTTAGTAGATATTGCAAGGTTAGAACCTACAAAATATGTAAAAGGTCAATATCGTGTATGGACTTGTTTTCCTATTCAAGATAATCGTTCTGCGGAAATCTATCGGATTGATATTGAGCCAGGAGGAATATATGAAAGTGGTGCTCATGGGGAACGTACTAAGGAGTATATTACAATGATTAAGGGAACTTTGTCTGTCAAATTAGAAGATGGCATTCATGTTGTAGAAAAGGAGCAATTCTTTCGTTTTGAATCGGATCAACCTCACGTCTATTTTAATACTGGAACAGAGAAAATCAGTTTCATTTCTTTTTTTGTTGTATATTAGTTTATAATTTTATGAACAATGAAAAATATCATTTCAACCCTTTTTATGGAATTATCTATATTATATTAATTAGGTTGTGCATTAACGCAATATTGTTTGTTCAATATAATATACATATAATACTGAATAACCGAGAAAAAGTTGAAAAAAGGGGTTGACAACCTTGAACATGTATGATATACTGTACATGTTCAAAACAAAAGAATAAATGACAAAGACGTCAATGATTGTTAAAATCATTGGCTTTTTTTGTTTATTGTACAATTTTTTAAGGAGGAAAAGGGCTATGAAATTAAAGGACACAGGATTAACAACGCAGGACATTAAGGATAAGGTAAAGAAATATATGATTGAAACATATGAGCGTTTTGATTTTCTTGCAGAGACTGCAGAGGGAATGTATTTGTATGACGAGGAAGGTACACCTTATCTTGATTTTTATGCAGGTATCGCAGTTAACAACGCAGGAAGCCGTAATCCAAAGGTTGTGGCAGCAGTTAAGGAGCAGTTAGATGATATTATGCATACATTCAACTATCCATACACAATTCCACAGGCTTTGCTGGCTGAGAAGGTTTGTGAGACTCTTGGAATGGATAAAATCTTCTATCAAAATTCAGGAACAGAGGCAAACGAGGCTATGATTAAAATGGCCCGTAAATACGGTATTGAGAAATATGGTCCAAATAAATATCATATTGTAACTGCAAAAATGGGCTTCCATGGAAGAACCTTTGGCGCTATGTCTGCAACAGGACAGCCGGGTAATGGATGTCAGGTTGGCTTTGGTCCAATGACTTATGGATTTTCTTATGCACCATATAATGATTTGGAAGCATTTAAAAATGCTTGTACAGAAAATACCATTGCAATTATGATTGAGCCAGTACAGGGCGAAGGTGGTGTGCACCCTGCAACAATGGAATTTATGAAGGGACTTCGTGAGTTCTGCGATGAAAAGGGTATGCTTCTTTTGATTGATGAGGTTCAAACAGGCTGGTGCAGAACAGGTGCGGTAATGTCTTATATGAATTATGGTGTGAAGCCTGATATAGTTTCTATGGCAAAGGGTCTTGGTGGCGGAATGCCAATAGGTGCAATCTGTGCAACAAATGAGGTTGCAAAGGCATTTTCAGCAGGCTCTCATGGAACAACCTTTGGCGGCAATCCTATTTCTTGTGCGGCGGCATTAGCAGAGGTTAATGAATTGATTGACAGAGATTTGGCAGGTAATGCAAAGAAAATGGGAGATTATTTCTCAGCTAAGTTAGAAAAACTTCCACATATAAAGGAAGTAAGGCATCAGGGGCTTTTAGTTGGTGTTGAGTTTGATGATACAATTAATGGTATAGATGTAAAGCATGGTGCGTTAGACAGAAAATTGTTAATTACTGCAATCGGAGCGCATACAATCCGTATGGTTCCTCCACTTATTGTTTCTGAGGAAGAGTGTGACAAAGCATTTGATATTATAAATGAAACAGTAAAAGCTTTGGCATAAAATATTTTAATAAAAAGTGTTGACAAGGGTGTCACAGAAATATTCTGTGCGCCTTTTTTGATTGATGCTTTGTTGTTTTATTTTAGGCAACACCACACAATTATGATTTCACAGCTTTGGCTAATATTTCCCACTGCGGCGTCAAAATCTCTTATCATAGGCTCTGACTATGATTGCGAGCTTTTTCCTTGCATTGAAAAATATTATCCCAAACCTGTTTTATCGAATTATGTGGTATTGCCTTTAAAATCAAGCTTGGAAATAGTTAATAAATTCATGATAAAGGAAGTGAATAATATGCAGCATTTTGTAATAACCGTTGGCTGTGAATACGGTGCAAAGGGTAATGCAATTAGCAAAAAAATAGCAGAGGATTTAGGTATTCCTGTTTATGACAGAGAAACGGTTGATGCTATTATTGATGAGGTTGGTATTCCACAGGATATAATGGACAAGGTAGAATCAGGCGTTACGATTGCAGGAAAGGGTGTAGAAGGACAGGAGAGAGGTTCTTTTTCTAAGCTCTCGGATTTAACAGATCGTGCCATTCATGTTCAAAAACAAATAATTCGAAAATTAGCGGCAAGGGAGTCCTGTGTGTTTATCGGACGTTCTGCAGATTATATTTTAAAGGGACAGGATAATTTATTAAGTATGTTTATCTATGCTCCATATGAAGTGAGAGTTAAGAATGTAATGGAAAGTCATAATCTTTTCGAAAAGGACGCAAAGCTTTTGATTTCTGAAAAAGATAAACGTTATCACATAAGGCATCTTGCTTTTACAGGAAGTAATCGTGGAGACCGCCATAACAGGAATTTGCTAATTGACAGCAATATGTTAGGTATAAACGGAACTGCCGAATATATAGAAATTTTGGCTAAAAAGATTTTTGATATTTAGGAAAGGAGATGAAATGATATGGCTCAGAAAAAATCAGAATTTGACAAAGTATTTAGCGCGTGGGATATTTTAGTGATTGCCTTTGGTGCGATGATTGGCTGGGGCTGGGTAGTATCCTCCGGCGGCTGGATTCAAACAGGCGGCGTTGTTGGTGCAGCTCTTGGTTTTGCACTTGGCGGTATTATGATTTTCTTCGTAGGTCTTACCTATGCGGAGTTAACGGCTGCCATGCCACAGTGTGGTGGTGAGCATGTATTTAGTCATCGGGCAATGGGACCTAACGGTTCTTTTGTGTGTACTTGGGGAATTATTTTAGGCTATGTAGGTGTTGCCTGCTTTGAGGCTTGTGCTTTCCCTACTATTCTTACTTACCTATGTCCGGGCTTTTTGAAGGGATATTTGTATACTGTTGCAGGCTTTGATATTTATGCTTCATGGCTTGCAGTGGCAATTATTGTGGCATTTTTGATTATGGTGATAAATATTCTTGGTGCAAAAACAGCAGCAGTGTTACAGACGGTTTTAACTGTGATTATTGGTGGAGCAGGCATTTTATTAATTGTTGCTTCTGTAATTAATGGTAGTGTAGATAACTTAAACGGACAGATGTTTGTTGGTCCTACCAGTGGTTCAATGCTTAAAAATGTTCTTGCGGTAGCGGTTATTACACCATTTTATTTCATTGGTTTTGACGTTATCCCACAGGCGGCAGAGGAAATAAATGTTCCACTTAAAAAGATTGGTAAAATGTTAATTTTATCAGTTGTTTTAGCTGTTATCTTTTATGCTCTTGTTATTTTAGCAGTTGGTTATGTATTAAATGCTGATGCAATTTCGGCTTCTGAAGCAGGTACAGGTTTGGTAACGGCAGATGCCATGGCTAAAGCCTTTAAAACATCAGTGATGGCAAAGGTTATTATTGTTGGTGGTATGTGTGGTATTATTACTTCTTGGAACTCTTTTATGATTGGTGGTTCAAGAGCAATGTATTCTATGGCAGAATCTTATATGATTCCACCATTTTTTGCAAAGCTTCATAAAAAGTATAAAACACCAATTAATTCTTTATTTTTAATTGGTATATTAACTATGATTGCACCGTTGGCAGGTCGTAAAATGATGGTTTGGATTTGTGATGCAGGTAACTTTGGTTGTTGTCTTGCATATTGCATGGTATCCATTTCATTCTTAATTCTAAGAAAAAAAGAGCCTAATATGCCAAGACCGTATCGTGTTCCGGCATATAAATTTGTGGGAACAATGGCAGTGCTGATGTCAGGCTTTATGGTGCTTATGTATTGTATTCCCGGCTCAGGCGGCAATCTTGTATGGCAGGAATGGATTATGGTAGGCGGCTGGACACTGTTAGGTGTTGTATTCTACATTATCTGTAAGAAAAAATATAAGGAATCATTTGGTATATTAGTAGAATTAATTTCTGATGAAGCTGCTGCAACCTTAATGCCTGAAGCAGATGATGCAGAGCTTGATTTGGTAATTGATAAAGCTATTGAACGTGTGCTTCAAAAAAAGGCTGCATAGGACAGTAATAAGTGATTATTATACGATATATTTTCGGTTTGCATTAACTATATTGTTATCAGGCAAGTAAATGTTTGTTTGAAGTACATACACAAAGGCGGCAAGCTGTTGACAACAATATAGTAAAATTGTAAACTTACTTATTGGAAATATATGTTTTTTATCACTTATATAGGAAGAAAAGAAAGAAGGAGAATTAATTATGCAGGAATATTCATTTTCGATACCTCAGGATATTATTGTAGGAAAAGGAAGCTTGGCAAAGCTGCCTGAGGTTGCTAAGAAGTTAGGCGGTGCTCATGGATTTATTATTTCAGGCCCGCATTTAAATAAAATGGGAATTGTTAAATCCTGTGCAGATGCGTTAGAAAATGCAGGAATTAAAGTAGATGTATATACAGAAACAGAGGGCAATCCTTCTGTTGAAACAGTAGAAAAGGCTACAGTAGCTTTTAAAGAAAGCGGGGCAGATTTTATTGTCGCTTTAGGCGGCGGTTCCCCTATGGATGTGGCAAAAGCAGTAGGCGTTGTAGCAAAATATGGCGGAAGTATCACAGAGTATGAAGGCGGCGGTAAAGTTCCTGGGGATATTGTTCCATTAATAGCAATTCCAACAACAGCGGGGACAGGTTCAGAGGTTACTGCATTTTCCGTAATTACAGACCACAGCAGAAATTACAAATTAACGGTTTTCAGTTATAAATTAATACCTGCCTATGCTATTTTAGATGCAAATTTGCTTACAACGGCTCCTGTCTCTGTGGCTGCAGCGTGTGGCATTGACGCAATGGTTCATGCATTAGAGGCGTATATCTCAAAAGCGGCTTCGCCATTTTCTGATGCAATGGCAGAAAAGGCTTTGGAGTTGATTGGAAAAAATATTCGCAGATATGTTGCTGACCGTACTGATATTGAAGCAGCAGAGGGAATGTTAACAGGTTCTCTTTTTGCAGGAATTGCCTTTTCATGGGCAAGGCTTGGAGATGTTCATGCAATGAGCCATCCTGTTAGTGCTTTCTTTAATGTGCCTCATGGTGTCGCCAATGCAATTTTACTTCCAACGATTGTGGAATACAACGCATTAGCAGACAATGGAAAATATTTAAAAATATTCAATTACATTTCTAAAACTACTGCTTTGGAAAATGAGTTTGAGCCATTAATGCTGGTGGATTTATTAGAGGAATTAAACAAACAGCTTGGTATTCCGTCATCTCTTGGTGAAGTAGGCGTAACGGCAGATAGGTTTGATGCCATGGCAGATGATGCTATGAAAAGTGGCAACATTGCAGTTAATCCAAGAAGCACAACAAAGAAAGATGTACTTTCCTTGTATGCTAAGGCGTTATAAAAAGGATTAGAATATATAATCCTCTGTTTTTTATTGGAACAGAGGATATTTTTAATATTTTGTGAAAATGTAATATAACAGCTAAAAAGCTTTTTAATAAAAGGCGTACAAAGGGTTGATGATAAAATTATGAAAAACAAAAAGCTTGCAGGAGCTTGTTGTGGAATTATGACAGGTGTCTGCTGGGGAATTTCAGGGGTATTTAGCCAATATTTGTTTAACAATACTGAAATGCAGTCGAATTGGTTTGTAGCAGTACGAATGATTGCAGCTGGATTTTTTATGCTGCTTGTTTCCATATTTTCCAAGAGAGAGGAAATATGCAGATTGTTAAAAAATAAAAAAGATATAGCGCTGTGTATTGTTACAGGAGTGCTGGGAACGATGCTGTTTCAATTTGCCTGTTATGGTGCAGTGCAAAAATCCAATGCCGCTACGGCTATTGTGCTGCAATATCTCTGTCCTGTTATGGTTATGATTTATGCCTGCGTAAAAGGTCGGAAATTGCCAAAAGCCAATGAATTAATGGCACTGTTTTTAGCTGTTGCAGGAATTTTCTTGATTGCTACTCATGGAAACATTAATCAGCTTGTAATAACAAATGATGCGTTGATTTGGGGAATAGGCTGTGCATTTTTTATGTCTCTAAGTACCATTTTGCCTGAACCATTGTATAAAAAATACTCAACCCATACCATCACATCATTTGCTTTATTTTTTGGAGGTATTGCAGCCGCAATTATAGTAAATCCACTGAAAAATCCGCCTATGTTTGATATTAAAGCATTGTCAGCACTTTTGGCAGCAGTATTGTGTGGAAGTATAATTGCATATATTATGTATGGTGTTGCCATTAAACGAATTGGAGCTTCTAAAGCAAGCTTGTTTGCCTGTTCGGAAATTCTTGCTGCAACCATTTTGTCGGTGCTCTTTTTAAAGGATTCGTTTACTTGGATTGACATTTTGGGGTTTGTGCTGATTGGTTCTACTATATTTATATTGTCGGAAAAGAATCCAAAACTATAAATTTGATACAAAATCCGCTATGTTAAGAAAAGATATTAGTTCAGAGGATTTTTTGGCAGTTATGTATGAAAATGCTTAGCTTATTAGGTCGGATCAAAAATGTCCGGCTTATTTTTTTAAAAAAAATTTTATATTTACCGGACAAAAAATGTCCGGTTTAAAAACCTGTATTTATTGGGTTATTTGAAGTTTTGATAAAAAGTGAAATTTCAAAAAACGCATAAATACAGGCTTTTTTATTTTTCCGACAAGACATTTTATGTCCTGTAGGGTTAGTTGTTAATGGAGTAATATATAAACAAGTTACACCACTGAAGTAGTCAACAAACATAAAGGCAATTAGGGCATAGAAAAAGCTGTCCGGACTTCCGAACAGCCAACCTATAACTCCACCTAATGGAGCCTTTAAAAAATTTTGTGTAAACAGTATAAAAACAGTCCTTCTTGACAATAATGCAAATAGAACTTAATGTAAAAATTTGCAAAAATAAGGAGGACTAATTTTATGTCAAAAGTATCAAAGGAATTATTAAGAAGCTACATTAAGGAGCAAAATTTCAAATCATCTAATGATGTGTTAACTGCAATGAAAGAAATGTTTGCTGATGTTTTACAAGAAGCATTAGAAGCTGAAATGGATACTCACTTGGGATATGACCGCTATGAAATTTCAGAAAAGTCTACTGACAACAGCAGAAATGGTTATTCAAAAAAGATTGTAAAGAGCGAGCTTGGCAATGTTGAATTGAATATGCCTCGTGACAGAAAAGGTGAGTTTGAACCTCAAATTGTACCAAAGCATCAGCGTAATATTACAGGTTTAGATGAAAAAATACTGTCCCTTTACGCAAAAGGAATGACTACAACTTGCCAAACTACCCTAGTATCGCCTTCTTTAGTTTTCCAACCCTTTCGGTTGTAAGGCTTTTTGCAATTACCACAAATAATCTTTGATGCAAAGGGTCTTATTTCAGACTGATTGGCATACAGCACTCGACATTTCAGTTGTCGAATGCTGCAGAAAATAACTCTGTTGCATTATTTGTCAGAAGAAGTCGGATACACAGAAATTTTTAAAGCGTTTATCAATTGTAAGATTTTAAAGAGAAAATTCGGATATTTTTTCTTTGAGTGTAAAGGCGCTCTTTGAAAGCTCCTTTGAATTAGCTTCTGTTATATTTGCTTCCTCAAGATTTTTATTTGCTGCATCTGAAATTTTATTTATGTTATCGTCCATATATTTTACAGATTTGCTGTTTTCTTCTGACAGTTCAATAAGTGAATCAATGTCGCTGTATGCCTGTTCTATATTCTCTATAATATTATTTACACTAAAGGCTGTATTTTGTGCAGTTATATAGCCTTTGTTTGCTTTTTCTACTGAAGCATTTAATATTTCTTGACTTTGAACAACATATTTTCTGCTTCTGTTTGCTAATGCTTCTATCTCCTTAGCAACTATAGCAAAGCCTTTTCCGTAGCGACCTGCTCGTGCTGCCTCAATTGAAGCATTGACAGCTAATATATTACTTTGAAATGCTATATCATTTATTGAATTTATTATGCTTATGTTAAATGTAGCAGCTTCGTTGATTTCATTTAATGTTTGAAGAAGCTCGTCCATCTGAAGTTTAACTGTTTCTGAAAATTCTTTTGACTGTTTTATAATATTTCCTGCATTTTTTACTTTATTTTCGGTATCCTCAACATCACTTAAAATATTATCTGCAATTAAATTAAGCTTTTGTATAGCTTCGGATTGTGTATAAACTCCTTCTGAAATGTTGTGGCTTGAATTAGTCAGAAGTTTTGTTTTGTTCTTAACAAGCTCCGAGGAGTTATCTATATCAGTAATAAGCAGATTGAAATTATCAAGTATTAATGTTATGGATTCTTTGATAAAATTAAATTCTCCTATGTATTCCTCTGTTATTTTAAAGTTAATTTTTCTTTCGGCGATTCTGTTAAGGCTTTCGGATATTTTATTTATATAGTAATTAAGTGAATTTGATGTTTTATTAACTGCATTACTTATATCAGCAAATCTTCCTTCATATTTTAATGATATTCTTTTGCTGAAATCGGCTTTTTCAATACAGCTTAAAACAAATATAAATTCATTTAACGGATTTTCTATTGCGTCCATAACGTCATTAAGACCCTCAATAATTTTTTTCCATTCGCCATTAAATTCATATAAATCTGCTCTTTGTTCTAATTGTCCTTTAGCTACCGAATTTGTGAGAAAATGAGTTTGATTTAAAACATTTTTTATGTTGTTCTGGAGTTTATCGAAGCCTATATTTATTGCTTCCTTTTCGCCTGAAAATCTTGCACATTTAAAATCTATGTTTCCCTCGGAATATTCCTCCACACATTCCATTATATTTTTAATATCATTTGCAGCCCTATTTATAAGGGCATTTATTTCGTTGACTATTGTTTTATATGCACCGTTGTAATTTTCTTCGCTAATATGAACATTTATCATTCCTTTTGCAATTTCTTCTCCAGCGGCTTTAATATCTGAGGTTATATTTGCGATTATTTTAACTACATCTGCCACATTGTTTCCAAGCATTGAAAATTCATCTTTTCCTTTGTTTTTAAATCTTATTTTAAAATTACCATTGGAAAACATATTATGTGCTGTCATAAGTCTGTTTATAGGTTTAATTATGCTGTAAATAACAGTGAATGAAATTATTGCCGTAGCAAAAAGCAAGATTATGAAGAAAATAAGCATAAAATGCACAGTTGCATTTGTTTTATTATGTGCCTGTATACATACATTGTTGCTTATTTCTTCGGCTTCCTTGCTTAAGGCGGATAATATATTATTAATTTCCTGTGTTTTTTTGTTAAACTCGGATGTAATATTTACGCCTTTTCCCTTTTGTGCCGAATCCATTATGCGTTGCATAAGAGTTACATAATCTTTGTTTATTGTGTCCTTAAGAGCATTATATTCAGTAACTCTTTTCTGTTTATCCTCATCGCTTGCAGATACATCATTTTGTGTCAAAGTAATGCATTTATCTATATTGTTGTTGAAGGTGTTTATATTGTCCTTTATTTTTGCTGACGAAGAATTAACACTACTTTCAATATAATATTCTTTTGTTAGTATATAAGCACTCCTGTTGGTTTCCTCCATTATTTTTTCGTTTTGATTTAAGAGAATATTTACCTGCTGAGTGTTTTCGATAACATTTTTATAGTTGTTATCTATGGAAATGAGGCTTAATACTCCTGTAATCGCAATAATTCCGAAAAAAATTATGATAGCAATAAATGAAAATATAACTTTATATTTTATACTTATGTTTGATAGGCTTTGATTCATTTTTATCATATTTTTTATCAGTTGTTTTTTGAATTTTTTATTTTTATTTTTTTTCATATCAAATATTCTCCTATAATAAATTTTCAGTTAAGTTTCATTAGAATTTTATCAATTAAACGGCTGTAGTTCTATCAACTATGCGTAAAGCTTATGTAAAGTTTAGAAGCTCGAATTCATTACATAAATTTTACTCAAGCTTTTCAAAAAACTGATAGAGTATTTTACAATGTGGGGGTATGATAGCTTATGTAAAAATATTAATTATGATAGGAGTTGTTTATATGAAACTTATCAAAACTATAAGTGCCGTTTTTTTATCAGCGATAATGTCTGTTGGCAGCATATCCTGTGTAAGCTATGGTGCGGTAACAGACATTACTTATACTAAGCCATATCTTATGACTATTGACCCAGATAGCTCAATGGATATATGTTGGTTGACTAAAGGCGATGGAACTGGTATAATTGAAATAGGTGAAACACCTCAATTAGGAAAAACTGTAGAGGCAAAGCAATATAAAATAAACGGATTTAAAACCTCTGAAAATGCTGAGGGTTATAATGATGACCCTGAAAAAAATCCAGAACTTAATGTTTATCAGCAGATAGCCAGTATTAAGGATTTAAAGCCTAATACTACATATTATTACAAAGCTACAACAAAGGTTGACGGTAAAACCGAGGAAACAAAAATATATAACTTTAAAACAGCACCTGAAAATTCAGGAGATTTCTCTTTTGCACTTTTGTCTGATTTACAGCTTAAAAATGAAAGTCCAGCTACTGTTAAGCAGATTGGTCAAAACAAGCCTGATTTCATTATATATGAGGGTGATATGATTAATACACCTTGGAAAGCGGGTGAATGGTTTGATGTAGATAACTGCTTTATTAAGCCTGAAGAAAAAGATAAAACTTGGTTTGAAATAATGCAGCAGGAGGGTGATAATACAGAGCTTCTTCAGTATACACCTATATTCCCTACACCAGGTAATCATGAGGTAGATGACCAGAGAGTATTTAATGATAAGCAAATGGCTGCTGATAACAATGATTGGTCATTATCTATATATATGCAGTTGTTTAGAACCTATTATCCTGAGCAGCAGTATAAAAAAGGTGGAAAGCATTGGTATAGTGTAGATTATGGTGATTTACATATAAGCAATATTTCCTGCTTCCGTTGGCAAAATTGGGACGGTTTTGAAGCACCTGGCTGGGTAATGTTTGATGATATATCAAAGGATAGTAAGCAGATTAAGTGGCTTGAAGAGGACCTTGCAAATACAGATGCTGAGTATAAATGGGTTAATATGCACTGGCATATGCTAAATCGTGGTGAGGACGGTTATTATCCTGTTTCCGAACCTGTAATTAATGGTGATAAGGCTACATATCCAAATGGTGACTATGCTTATGATGTGCTTAAACCTATATATGAAAAATATGGTGTAGATGCTGTCAGCTTTGGTCATTCTCATGTATATGAAAGATATCTTATAAATGGTGTTAATTACATTGAAGCTGCTTCTATAGGAAATAACTACAGAAATGCAGATGACCCTTATCATCCATCAGGAAATAAACCTGTGGTTGAGAAAAATGATATTCGTTCATTTATGCTCTTGAATAAAGATGATACGGGTATTTCAGCAAAAGGAATTGCAGCAAGTGGAAATACAAAAGGTGAAACCTTCGATAGCTTTTATGTAGCAAAGAAGGATAATTCTGAATCAAACAATCAGACTGTGTCAAATGAAAATTCACAGGTTAAAAATATAATAATGATGATACCTGACGGACAATCTGTGTCTGATACAACACTTGCAAGATGGTATAAAAACGGCAGTCTTGCTGTTGATGAAATGGCCTGTGGTTTAGTAAGAACATATTCATCTGATGCACCAATAGCTGATTCAGCACCATCTGGTACTGCCTATGCAACAGGTTATAAGTCACATACAGGCTTTGTAGGTGTACTTCCTGATGAGAACACAATGCCGGGTATGAGTCCTATTGCAGAGAGCGATAAAAGACGCCCTGTTGCATCAATTCTTGAGGCTGCACAGCTTAAAGGCAAAAGTACAGGCATGGTAGCAACCTCTGAAATAATGCACGCTACTCCTGCAGATTTTTCTTCTCATGACCCAAGCAGAAAAAATTATGATAACCTCAGTGAGCAGGAAGTATATCAGGATATAGATGTTGTACTTGGTGCAGGAGAGTTTTATTTAAGTGAAGAGGGCAGAGGTGACGGAGAAAACCTTATAGAAGTTCTTAAAAATATGGGATATGATTATATTACTACTCCTGAAGAAATGAATACTACAACAAGTTCAAAAATATGGGGTATGTTTGCACCAAAGGACCTCTCTTATGATATGGACAGAGATTCTTCAAAGCAGCCATCTCTTGCAGAAATGACAAAGAAGGCTATTGATACTTTAAATAAAAATGACAAGGGCTTTTTCCTCTTGGTTGAAGGCTCTAAGGTAGATTGGGCATCTCATGCAAATGACCCAATTGGTGTTATATCTGATACTCTTGCGTATGATGATGCAGTTAAGGTAGCAGTTGATTTTGCTAAGAAAGATGGCAGCACAGTTGTAATATCTGTAACTGACCATGGTAATGGTGGTATGACAATAGGCAATAAGGCAACTGACAGTAACTATGATAAGCAGCCACTTTCAGCCTTTATAGACCCTCTTAAAAAGGCTTCAAGAACAGGTGAGGGTGTAGAAAAGCTGTTTAATGAGGATAAAAGTAATGTAGCTGAGATTATGGCACAGTATTATGGCATAACAGACATTACTGATGAGGAAATAGAGGAGATAAAAGCTACAGAGTCAGGAAAAATGAATTATACTGTAGGACCTATGATTTCCAAGAGAGCTAATATCGGCTGGACTACAAATGGACACACAGGCGAGGATATTCCTTTGTATATATATGCACCCGAAAATTGCAAAAAGCTTAGCGGAGTTGTTGAAAATACTGATATAGCAAAATATATGGCAGAATTGTTTGATACAGATTTGGACAAGGTAACAGAAAGATTGTTTGTACCGGTAAGACAGGCAGCAGAGGAAAAGGGTGCTAAGGTTGACTGGAACAATGAGGATAAGAAAAACCCTGTAATAGTCATTACAAAGGGGAAAGATGAAATTATTGTGCCTGTTAATAAAAACATAGCTATAGTAAATGGTAATGAGATTAAGCTTGAGGGCGTAACAGTATATAACGGCATTACAGCTTATGTGCCTCAGCAGGTAATTGACTTAATTAAATAAAATAATAAAAAAGCAAGAAAATTGATATTAATACTTAGGGAAGCACTGATTAATTTGTTAAGAGCTTAATTAATCAGTGGTTCCTTAGCTTAACTTTCCCGATTTATCAAAATTATTCGGTAATTTTGCTTAAACTGGTGATTGTTGAGTATTTAATATATGTAAAAGTAAAAAATCTACAGGTATTTTTTTAAAGGAATGTGGAAAGTGAATATGTATGAATGAACGTATGAAAAAAATAAATACAAAAAAGTTTAGCGTTATACTTCTCGTATTGTTTGCCATAGTGATAACAATTTTTTTAAGCTCCTATATTATTTTTAATGAGCTTAAAGAACAATTATGGCAAAATCTTGATGATGTAGCTACGCAAAATTCGTTGGCGTTACATAATAAGATACATTCAAATTATGAACTGTTGCTGAGTCTTTCAGAAAATATGCATAATGCAACACCAGAGAATATAGATGAAAAATTGCAGTCTTTTAATATATTTCTTAATGAATACAATTTAAAACGCTTTGCCTATTGCTTTCCAGACGGAACAAGTTACTCAACAGACGGAGGCGTGGCAAATCTCTCTTATCGAGAATTTTTTAAGCGAGGTATGAAAGGTAAGGCGACTATTTCCGGTATTTTAGAAGATGCCTTGGAAGATAGTCATGGTTTGGTTAATGTTATGACTATTCCAATCTACAATGATAATGGAGAGGTTGAAGGTGTATTTGGTCTGACTTATAATTCGCAAAGCTTTAATGATGCATTGCAAATAGAATGTTTTGACGGTAAAGGTTATAGCTGTGCTATCAACAGTGACGGACAGATTTTAGTCGCTATGGGAAATGATACCTTACAGATGTCAGAAAATATTTTTACAGATTTATTAGATAAAGACCAGCAGAATACAGAAGCGATTGAAAAATTGCAAAAACAAATACAAGAAAATATATCTGGCGGTGGCACCTTTTATCTATCAGAAAAAAGCTATTATAGCTGTGTTCCTGTGAAGCTTATGGATGGCGATGTTACTTGGTATATGCTTACAATTATACCGGCAGATGTTTTGGAGGGTAGGGCTGCACCTATTCAGAATAGTTTATATGTTATGGCTTTTATTGTAGCTATACTTATCCTTATGGGTGCGTCATTTGTTATCAAACTTTCTTGGGAGCAGAAAAGTATGATGCTTCGCTATGCATACGAGGACCCTCTTACAAAAGGAGCTAATTATGCAAAGTTTTGCGTAGAAATGAATAAAAAACGAGATATATACGGGTATTTGATTTCTATGGATATTACCCATTTTAATAATATTAATATTGCTGCCGGAAAATCAGCAGGTAATTATATGATTAGTGATATTTGGCAAATAATAAATGCCGAACTTCAAAACGAAGAACTTGCAAGTCATGTGGGTGAAGATGTTTTTAGTATATTTTTGAAAACAAAAGATAAAAAACTATTGATAGAACGGTTGAAAAATATTTCTACTCGAATTAACAAGCAGGCAAGAAAATTGCAAGTAAGGGGACTCCATTCTCGTTATGGTATTTATGAAATTAATGAAGACGATGAAGTGGAGGACGCTTTTAGCAAAGCACAGCTTGCCAGAGAACAAGCTCGAAGTCAAAAAGACCCCCGTTATGTATTTTATAATGAAATGGACCACGAAAAGTTGCAGCAAAATCAGCGATTAGAAGAACGATTCGATGAGTCTATTGCTAAAGGGCATTTTGAAATTTGGTATCAGCCGAAGTATAGTACTGCAACCGGAAAAATAGTAGGCAGCGAAGCATTGGTGAGATGGAGAGATACAGACGGAAGCTTGATTTCACCGGGCGTATTTATTCCGTTGTTTGAGCAAAATGGAATGATTGTTAAGCTTGATGAATATGTGTTCCGTTCTGTATGCAAGCAACAGGCTCAATGGCTTGAAAAGGGTCAAAAGATTTATCCGGTGTCTATTAATTTGAGTAGGGCATCTCTGTATTATGTCGATATTGTTGAAAGATATAGAGCAATTATAAAAGAATATGGTATTAATACTGATTTTATACAAATTGAAATTACAGAGAGTGCTTTGGAAGGTATGTCAAGTATTAGGGAATTGTTGGAGCAGTTCCGAAATATGGGTATTAAAATTCTTATGGACGATTTTGGTACAGGCTATTCTTCACTTGCTACTTTAAATATGCAATGCTTTGATACATTAAAGCTGGATAAAAGCTTGATTGACCATGTTGGAGAAAAGAAGGGTGAAACATTATTGTATTATGTTATTAATATGGGTCAAAATTTGGGACTTCATATTACAGCTGAAGGTGTTGAAAATAATATGCAGTTGGAATTTTTAAAAGAAAATCATTGTGATGATATTCAAGGCTTCCTTTTTGCAAGACCTATGCCGGCTAATGATTTTGAAAATATTTTAATAAATTCATAAACACTTTTACATAAAAATAAGGCTTTCTATGATTTTAGGTTATCATAGAAGGTCTATTTTTTTATGGAAATGTTTATAAAATGCTGACATAATCGGGCGAGTAGGGAAGAAGCTTGTTTTTATCAATGTCATTTAATTAGTGTTGCCTTAAATAAACTTATAAATAGATTTTATAAAATTGATTAGTGATTTGTTAAGATATTCTTTATATATTTTTAATCTTTTTCTGTCAATGACTTTTCCTATCTTTATGTATTTATACAATATTTTGTCTATCTTTTAGTTTTGGTTTTATTATCCATTCCGTTGGGTACACTGCGTCTGAACAAATCGCTTCTTATATTCAACAAGTGCAGCCTTTAATCGAAATTTATCAAACATAATAATTCACCGCCTTACTTCGCATCACGCAGGCTCTTGTATATTTCATCAGAGAAAATACCAAGCACCTGATGCTTCATTTCATCATTTGACAATAAGAGTGAGAAGAAGTCCTGATTCTGGGATAATCCTTCAATCAAGGCATCATCAATATCATCAAAATAAGAGAATTCAAAATCTTTTTGTGTATTATTCTTTGCACTGGTCTTGAGCTTATCTGACTTCATCAGAATATCTCTAATCTGAAGCATAGCCTTTACAACGACATCGTTATCATAGTTCTTGCCAGTGCGACTGTTGATTTCATCAATGATTTCGGACAGTCGTTTTTCTTTATCCTCAGTCAAACCGAAATGTTCTGCTGTAGGAAGTTTCATAACCGGACTTGCAACAAGGTTAGGCTTTGTGTGCTCTTCACCCTTCTTCTGCACAAAGTTTGTAGCTTTAATCTTTCCGTCAAGGTTAAACCCCCCACCGGGATGTTTGATATTAATATACGCAAGCAAATAGGCGATATAGTTGTACTTCTTATGAAGGTCAGTATCCTCAAAGCTTGAAACCTGAAGAAGAAACTCGTAGAATCGTACAAAACTTCTCATAATCGCGATGCAATTACGCTGTTCTTCATATTCAAAACGTTCCAATAACTTCTTGCTCTTTTGAAGGAAGAATGTCAATCTCTGCTTCTGCTTACCAGTAACTTTCTGCGAATACAGAATATCATTTGCTGCTTCGATATCAACTGGGTCAAGAATTGCATATGCATCAATCTTAGCTTCCAAATCATATACCGCACTTGGCGTAACTGAATTGGAAAGCAATGTCGTTGTGTAGTAAGGTGCAAACGCGGCCTTTATATCTTCATATGTATTCACAAAGTCCAATACAAATGTTTTCTTGTCATATGGTGCACAGATACGGTTCAAACGTGATAAAGTCTGAACTGCATTTACGCCTTTCAGCTTCTTAAGCACATACATAGCACAAAGCTTCGGCTGGTCAAATCCAGTCTGATATTTATTTGCAACCAAAAGCACTTGATAGGCATCTGTATCAAATTCTTTTGTTAAGCGGTCTTCAGGAAATCCATTCATTGAAGCTTCTGTATATTCACATTCATCATCTGGAAGTTTTACCTTCCCCGAGAATGCAACAAGAGCATGAATTCCATCATAGCCCTTCTTAGCAATATAGTCTTCGAAAGCCTGACGATATTTGACTGCTCCCTGACGAGAAGCAGTGATAACCATTGCTTTCGCCTGACCACCAAGTTCCTGCATAACAGAAGTTCTGAAATGCTCAACAATAACCTCTACTCTCTGCGCAATATTGGTATCATGAAGTTCTATAAATCGAGCAATTTGTCTCTTTGCTTCATTGGTCTTGCATCGAGGGTCGTCCTCGATTTCTTTGTTAATCTGATAGAAAGTAGAATACTCTGTATAATTCTGAAGCACATCAAGAATAAATCCTTCTTCGATAGCCTGCTTCATTGAGTAAACATGAAATGCCTCTCTCTGTCCCTTTGTATTCAGTCTTCCAAAGAGCTGAATTGTTGTAGGCTTCGGTGTTGCTGTAAATGCAAACATTGATACATTTGCCTGCTTACCATTTCGCTTAATTTCACTTGAAATCATATCTTCAACATCAGCATCCACTTCTTCACCAGAGCCCAAAGCCATAGTAACTGCAGCCATATCTTTACCTGCTGTAGAGGAATGAGCCTCATCGATAATAACAGCAAATCGCTTTTCTTTTAATCCGGCCACACTATCCACGATATATGGGAACTTCTGAATTGTTGTAGCTATGATTTTAGTATTTCCGTTCAATGCAATCGCTAAATCAGCAGAGTTGCATTTATCATCCATTACTCTGATGAGACCAGCTTTATGTTCCATACCCATGATGGCCTTCTGGAGCTGGCGGTCAACAACTACTCTATCGGTCACGATGATAACGTTATTAAAAATTATTTTATTGTTTGCATCATGAAGAGAAGTGAGTCTATGAGCAAGCCAAGCTATAGAATTTGTTTTTCCGGAACCGGCACTATGCTGAATTAAATAATTCTGTGCTGTTCCATTCTCTCTTACATCTGCTAATGTTTTTCTGATTACATCCAGCTGATGGTATCGAGGGAAAATGAGGTTTTCTGAACGCTTAACTTTTCCGGTCTGCTCATCAACTTTCTCTTTTACTTCAATAAAGATAAACTTGCTAATCAGGTAGAGTACCGTGTCCTTGGTAAGAATATCTTCCCACATGTATGACACACTATATTTGTCCTCAAATATGGGATTACCGGCGCCAGCAGTCACACCTTCACCGTTACCCATATTAAATGGAAGGAAGAATGTAGCATCTCCATCGAGTTTGGTGGTCATGTATACTTCCTCTAAGTCCATCGCAAAGTTTACAAGTGTTCCCGCCTTAAACATGAATAATCTTGTTTTTGGATTTCTGTCTGTACGGAACTGATAAATTGCATCCTGATATGACTGGCCTGCTGCATTGCACTTTAGCTCAAATGACATAATGGCAAGTCCATTCAGAAAGATAACAACATCCACACGTTCTTTATCGCTGGCCCATACCTCTTCCATAACAGAGAAAATGTTCTGACCATATTTCTTTGTCAAATCCGGATTGAAGGTTGTCGCAGGCTTGGTATACATCAATTCAAGCTTCTGATTTGAAAGCTCAATACCGTGCTTCAATACTTCAATCAGGCTGCCACGAGCTTTAGTCGTCTCAGCGTTAATAAAGCTAACTATGGTCTCTTCCAAATCAGCCTTATAAATCTTTCTGAGATATTCCATTGCTTCTGGCTGTGTATCATTCAAGAACTTAAATAGCATCTCGCGGTCAACAGCGAAATATCGGTCAAAATTGCTGGCTTTACGAATGATATATCCGTTATCCTTTTCCAACCTCTCAAGAAGGAACTTCTGATACTCTTTTTCCGATACAATGGATGCATGGTTAATAAGCCTATCACAGTAGGCTGCTACTCTTTTTGCAGAATTTGCTGCATGCTGAGATTCTTCAAAATCGATTGTATCAATCGATATTTTCTCATCCATTAATTGGCACCTCCTTTTTACCGGTTATATATTCAAAAACCAAGGATTTTTTATAATTATCTAAAACATCAAGTTGTGCTTTTTTATCTGCCATAACCGCATTAGTCCTTTCAAGCACGCTATCGATATACGCAACTATCTCATTTTGCTCATCAATAGGCGGAATTGGATATGGTAATTCAGCGAGCTTGTTCCATCTTAAATCACACGAACGCACTCGAATCCCCGTTGCCAGTGCAACAAAGACATCACTATATGCCATACTTCGAAGATAGTACATTATATACTTCTTATTTTGAGCAGTATCCAGCACATTTAGTACAGGTGATGCTTTTCCTCTCGAATCTGAAATGCCTATCGCACCTGCGAATCCATCCATTCCATGTACAACTAAATCTCCAACGTCGATACCCTGATAGCCAATTTCTTTATCTGACATGGTGAATCCATCTTCGCGTCGATTACTACGAAGTGTAACTTCACCGTCTCGAAAGCATGTAATAACACCATCATCATCTCTTACTGGTTTTTGAAGATATTTCAAAACATACTTTCCTCGAATACATTCCCAATGTTCAGGCATATCTCCAATCCACTGTATACAGCTGTCTTTATACTGAACATTCTGATGCAAGCCTTTTGTAACAGATTCTGTTATCACTGAACGTTTATACTGTTCAAGAGAGTCAATCTGATTTTGAATGTCCATTATCATGGATTCTATTTCAAAACATTTCTCATCTAAGAAATCAGCGATCTCTTTCTGTTTGTGCATTGGTGGTATTGGAATGACAATATTTTTCAACGTTCCACTATACACAACATCTATTGTTGTTGCATTGCTCATGAATAACAGTTGGTCTTTTACAATATTCGAATTATTAAAAACGTGTTTCAGCAATGAAAATAACAATCTATCTTCAGACAATCTGAATTTTATAATACAAGGGTGAATAATGCCTTGATAGAATTTATCGGGAATTTTACATATACGACCAATTGTTCCTCTGGTAGTTATCAAAATATCACCTGCAGCGACTTGGAATCCTTTCATAGCATTAAATTTTTCCTCATCGATAAATACTGTATTATCCTCGAAGTTTTCATCAACTACAGTACGTTGGTTATAAACCCAATAGCCTTCATCTTTAAAATCGTTTCCTGACAATTGACTACCAAATGGGCCAACCTTCATTGAGTTGTTCTCAAGAATATATTTTAAAGGTACGGCCGACCAGCCTTCTGGCAATACTGCTGTCCATTTTAATGTTTGATTCTCATACATAGCGCCACCACCTAATCAAATAAATTCTTGATGCGTTCTGTAACCGCATCTTCAAGCTTATTAAAAGTATCCTCTAATTCAGTTGTTGTAGCGGGCTGCTGATACTTATAAAAGTATCTTGTAAAAGGTATTTCTGCACCAGTTTTAATTACTGGTTTCTTCTTTCCGAGGTCTTCCTCAAAAAATGCTTTTGCATCTGGTATGTGCGGCCAAACTTCACGAGCCATATAATCATCGATATTTTCAGCTATCTTCACAAATTCAGTATCCTTGGTGCTCTTATCATAAATAATGTTTCCTTTTCTATCAGTTTGGACTACTGCACTCTTATCCATAACAGAAAGACCATCTGCTATTTTTTCAATCAACTTTTTATCTACAACTACACCTGCAAGCACTTTTGTAAGCTCTGCAATAAACGGAGTTGGCTCAGGCCAAATTTGGTCAGAAATCGAAGTATTAAGCGTTGATACAATAGCATCAAAAACAGGTTTATTATTCTGGTAATCTTCAAGTTTCTTTTGTTCTTTTCCTGTCAATTCCTCCGCATTTTCAAGCTCGGTAACTTTTCCTTCATCATAGAGACCTGAAAGCGACCCTGCCACAAGCATATGTTCGATATGCTCAGGAGTAATCGCATAACTACGCTGTAATGGCTGCATCACTGCATATTCACGATATATAAATTCCTCATTTTTATAAATCTTGCAGTATTCATTTTCTTCGAATTTAGAATATAGCTCTGTTATGGTCTTTCTGTCTTCTGCAAGAATCTCATTTTTCTTATCTCCGAGTGCTTTACGCAATTTATGATAAAATGATGAAGCGTCAATCAGCTGAATCTTTCCTTTACGTTCTGTGCATTTGTTTTTTGAAAGAACCCAAATATAAGTAGCAATTCCAGTATTGTAAAAAAGGTCAGTAGGAAGCGCAATAATTGCCTCTATTAAGTCATTTTCAAGCATCCACTTTCTTATTTGACTCTCACCAGAAGCTGTACCTCCAGCAAAAAGAGGACTGCCATTCTCAATAATCGCTGCTCTACCTACGTTATCATCCATCTTGTCAATAGCAGACTGAAGGAAAAGCATCTGCATATCACCAGAACCCGGAAGACCTGCGCCCCATCGACCATCAAATCCTTTCTTATACTCGTCGTTTACAGCATCTTCGACACCCTCTGCTGCATCTTTACCACCCCAAGGAGTACCAAATGGAGGATTTTCAATGACAAAACGCATCTTAGTATCTTTGAAGCAGTCTGCCTTCATAGTATCCTGATAGCAGATATTTTCTGCGTTCTGTCCTTTAATCATCATCTCTGCAAGACAGATTGCATAAGACTCCGGATTGATTTCCTGACCAAAAAGGCGCACATCAGCTGTAGGATTATATCTTTTGATGAAGTTATAGCTTGTAGAAAGCATACCACCAGTACCACATGCCTGGTCTAATACAGTTATAACTTTTCCGTCATCAAAAATATCATCGCAGCCTTCAGCAAGAAGGATATTTACCATAAGCTTGATAATGTCACGACCTGTGTAGTGGTCACCAGCTTCAGCATTTTCAGAAAATCTACGAATTAAATCCTCAAAAATGTATCCCATCTTTACATTATCAATTGTACGCGGATTAAGGTCTAACTCAGAGAAAGCCTTTACAACGCTAAGCAGGCGATTGTTCTTATCCATCTTATCAATCTGCTTATAGAAATCCAGACCCTTTTCAGCAGATACGATAATCTCCTGAACATTAGGTGAAAAGCTCTGCAGGTATGCTTTGAAATTTGCAGCAAGATGGTCTGCGTCATTAACAAGCTCTGCGAGGTCAAATTCACTGGTATTGTAGAACTGGAAGCCAGAAATACGATACATGGCTTTAACAGGATAGTTCGGATTTGCCTTGAACTGCTCAACTACCTTCTGCTTTGTCGGCGCCAGCGCACACTCAAAACGACGGATAATAACCATCGGAATAATAACATCTTTGTACTTATCACTTTGGTAGGTACCACGCAGCTTGTTTGCGATAGACCAGATAAAATTCACTTCTGTAGATACATCGACTGGGGAATCATCCCACATTGCATCAATTACTTGTTTGTTAGCCATTGCTTTATCCTCCAATCACGGGAATATACCATTCCCAGCATAGTTTCATATTAAATTATTTGGTGTCAAAAAAACGGACACTATTTTTCTGTACCAGTTACTTTTTCTTCGTCCGGCACAAATTCCATAATATCGGAAACATCACATTTCAATTCATTACAAATCTT
>CABVAP010000023.1 GCA_902496345.1 uncultured Eubacteriales bacterium | reverse complement strand
GCTGTCGATAAAGTCGACAGCCTTGCAAAAAATCAACGATTTTTTGCAAATTAAATTATATGAGAAAATGCGAAAGTCTGCGACGCTCTTTGAAATCGACAATAACGATAAAAATTAACTTTGTCGACAGTCTAAAACTATTATATGTAATTAATATACTGGTTTAGCTACAAAAAAACGACAGCAAAAAGTTATGATTTTTTTATTTAAAAATATCTATGATTTCAATGTTTTCTTTTTTTCTGGCATATTCAAGTGCGATAAATGCTTCGCCTTCGTTGCGATAAATCCCTGATATAAAATAATCTGAATTATCAACCATATAAAAATTTCTTTTTCTTATCCCATTTCTAAAATTTTCTGCACCTGTGTTCGGAATAACTATTTCATCATACAACTGAATGTCCCTTTTGAAATTTTTTACGGCTGGGTATTCTAAATATGGAAGAAAATTTTTTAACTTTACATAAGGAAATTCTTTTTTTAGTTTTCTTATATATCCCTCGCAAATTCTATCGAAATTTCCCATACCACCACTTAAAAATTCTGAAACATCTTTATTTACTATTAAATCTCTCAAAATCTCATAAACTTTTTCGTTGAAATCTAGTTTATCAAAATCTCTATGACCAAAAAAAGTACATTTTTTCAACACAAACACCCCTTTTTTATTATCGTTATAGCAATTATAGCACAAAACAAAAAGAAGTACATAGAATTTAATTTTATTCTACATACCTCTTTTTGTTTTTATATTTAAAATTTTAGGAAATACTTATAAAATGAAACTTATTATCTTTTAATTTATCTTTATGTAGTTAACAGTGGCTTAAAACTTTTACTCTTCTTCGCCCTGTAAAGCGTCAAAGCCTTCTTGTCCTGTTCTAACTTTGATAGCATTTTCAACACCGTAAACAAATATCTTACCATCACCAATGTTACCTGTGTACAATGCTTTCTTAGCGGCTTCAACAACTTTAGAAACAGGTACGGCAGAAACAACAACTTCAACTTTGATTTTAGGGAGTAATGTAATATCTACAGGTACACCACGATAGAACTCTGTACTACCTTTCTGAATACCACAACCAGAAACTTTTGTAACTGTGATACCAGTAACACCGATTGCGTTAAGCTGTCTTTTAAGTCTGTCAAATCTTTCTTCTTTACATATAATTTCAACGTTAGTTAATTTATTATTAGGGTCAGCAGATACACCATTCATTACGTTTACAGGAACTTCAACTTCTTTATCATCAGAGTTTTCAACAACTGTATGAGTTGGCATAAAGTCTGCATAACTAGATTCGATACCGTGTTCTTCAATATCAAGACCAACAATTTCTTCGTGTTCAGAAACTCTAAGTCCTACGGTATGTTTAATTACATTAAATACGATAATCATTGTAACAGTAACCCAAGCAATAACAGTTACTACACCAAGGAGCTGAACTCCAAAGAAGTGAAAACCACCACCGTAAAATACACCTAACAAGCTTTCATCGCCACCAACAGGAACAGCAGCAAATAAACCAGTTAAAAGAGTACCTAAAGCACCGTTTACACAGTGAACACCAACAGCACCAACAGGGTCATCAATTTTGAGAACTTTATCAACAAATTCGATACCAACAACAACTGCAACACCAGCAATAGCACCGATAATAGCTGCACCAGTTGGAGTTACAACGTCACAGCCGGCTGTTATCGCAACAAGACCAGCAAGTGAACCATTAAGAGTCATAGAAACATCAGGTTTACCATATTTAATCCAAGTAAATGACATTGTTACAAATGTAGCAACGGCAGCTGCAAGGTTTGTTGTCATAAATACGCTACCAGCAAGACCTGCACTTGAGCCAGACATACTAACTGTAGAAGCTCCGTTAAATCCGAACCAACAGAACCAAAGAATGAAACAACCTAAAGCACCAAGAGTTAAACTATGACCAGGGATTGCTTTTGGTTTACCATCTTTATCATATTTACCGATACGAGGTCCGAGGATTTTTGCACCGATTAATGCTGCAACACCACCAACCATATGAACAGCTGTTGAACCAGCGAAGTCGTGGAAACCTAAATCAGATAACCAGCCACCACCCCAAATCCAATGACCAGAAATAGGATAAACAACAAGACTTATAACTAAACTATATATACAGTAAGAACTGAATTTTGTTCTCTCTGCCATAGCACCAGAAACGATAGTTGCTGCTGTCGCACAGAAAACTGTTTGGAAGATTATAGTTGTGAAAGAGAAGTTTCCAACAACATCTCCATCTTCAAGCATACCGTCAAGGAAGAAATGGAAACCACCAAATATACTGCTATCTGTTCCGAACATAATTCCATAACCAACAACCCAGAAAGCAATACTTCCGATAGCGAAATCCATAAGGTTTTTCATAATAATGTTACCGGCATTTTTTGCTCTTGTGAAACCTGTTTCAACCATTGCAAAACCTGCCTGCATAAAGAATACGAGAGCTGCACCGAGGAGTGTCCATAATATGTCGATAGAACCGACTGCCCCGTTTGAGTAATTTAAAGCTCCTGCAAGCTCTTGAATTGTGGGTGCTGCGTTTGCAGCTGCGTCTGATAAAAATAACATAATAAATCCCTCCTTAAAGATTTAAAAAAAGATAACAAAAAAAGATGTTATCGATTAAATGTATATCGCAAAACCACAGGGGTAATGCTTTGGTTATACATTTAACCGTTAACACCTTTGCCTTTGATACATCAAAGTATAAATGCTTTTTTTCAAAAATGCAAGACTTTTTTTTCATTTTTTTTAATTTTATTAAAATACATTAAATCAATAATATATTTGCAAGAATTTTTATATAACTTGCACAATGTTCATAATTTATTCATAAAATTGATTGGGGTGTGTTAAGTTGATATATTGAAAAGTTGATATTTATGCTATGTATAGCGAGATTTGTGATAAATAAATTGTTATTAGTAGGTATAGAAAATTACAGATATTTTTGAGAATTTGCAAGTTTAAAGTGTTTGACTTGCAAATGATTAGAGGGAAAATTTGAAGTGTTGTTTATTAATAGTTATTTTTAGTTGTTAAAAAGGCGACAGCTATTCAAAAAAATTATGATTGAAAATAGAATAAAAAAATAAACAGCTATTTTTATATTAGGTTTTGCCCATAAAACAGCTGTTTATTTTTATTGAGAATTGTTTATGAATTTATACTCTTATTATTTTTATTTCTTTTTTCGATAAGCTCACTATTTTCATAATCTTCTATTGACATCGGCATTGCATAAAAATATCCTTGTGCAACGTCACAGCCATTGCCTTGAAGAAGTTCGACCTGTTCCACAGTTTCAACACCTTCTGCAACGGTTTCAATGCCTAATTTAGATGCCATATCAATTATGCTTTCGATAATGTCTTGACCTCTTTTTGTATTAGATGTTTCCTCAAAAAAGCCTTTATCAATCTTTAAAACATCAACATCAAGATTTTTAAGCATATTAAGTGAAGAATATCCAGAACCAAAGTCGTCCATTGATATTTTAAAGCCTATATTATGAAGTCTATTAAGTACGTCAGAAATAACGTCCATACTCTCAAAAGCGATAGTTTCGGTTATTTCAAGCTCGATGAGTTCTGGTGGTACATTATACTTATCAATAATGCTTTTTAAATTTTCTACATAGTCCCTTTTGAAAAGGTGCATTCTTGATTGATTTACAGAAATTCTAACTGGGTTTAGTCCCATATCAAGCCACTTTTTCTGCATTTTACAAACAGTTTCAAAAACATACATATCTAAATCAACGATAAAACCGTTCTTCTCAAAAAGAGGAACAAATTTATCAGGAGGCAAAAAGCCTTTTGTATGATGATTCCACCTTACAAGTGCCTCGCCACCTGTAAGTACGTGATTTTTTATATCATATTTAGGTTGGATATACACGACAAACTCGTTGTTTTCTAGTGCATATTCCATATCGTTTTCATAAATAAGCTGACTTCTAATCTCCTCATTGTAAAAAGTACAGTAGTTTATATATTTGCCAAGAATTTCAGTAAGTGCGAACTTTGCCTTACCTATTATATGCGAAATGTTAAATTCCATTTCGTTTTGGGTATCTATTATGTCGCTATCATTTACAACATAAACACCACAGCAAGATGTTACAGAGCATTTTGCTCCGTCTTTTCCTGTTCGTCTATATTCTGAAATGTCGTCCATAATCATTTCAAGCCTTGTACGTATACCCTCATTATTGTCATATTTAAGAAGAAGGTTAAATCTTCCGGCACTCGCTCTTGCAAAAATTTCTCCGTCAAATAAATTTCTTTCGATTACCTTAGCAACATACCTAATTATGTTGTTTCCTTCATCAAAGCCGAAAAGCTCATTTATAACCTCAAAGTTATTTACCTCAAGGACAACAATCGCATAGTTATCCTCTTTTTTAGTTAAAATATCAATAGCTTCAAGAATAAATTTATTTTTGTTTTTCATTCCCGTGATTTTATCAACATAAGCCATTTCATAAATAAGTTTTTTATCGTTGCTTTTAAGGTGCAAAATTCTCATAAAGAGGGCAGTTACAACGCCTGCAAATAAGCCGATTAAGAGGACAATAGAATTTTGAATTATAAAATTACCAGAACCATCATAAATTTCATTGATAACAGCTCTTGCAATTATACCGACAAGTACAATCACAAACAAAACCGTAAATCCCCTAATTATATTATCTTTCGTATTCAATCCAATCTCCCTATCTTAGTAAATAATAGTGACATAGTCACAGTACCCTTAATATTACCATTAATGACATTATAAAGCAAAGAAAACTGAATGTCAATTAAATCTTTCAATACTATATACCAAAATAATAAAGTGAATTTTAATACTGTTTTTCTATAAATATTCACTATCAAATAATAATTATTGAATTTTTGCGTAAAACAAAGGTTATTTTATTACTTTATATTTTTATTGTGCAAGTTGAACTAAAATAACCGTATTTTATAGTGTAAATTCACCAATTTAGTGATATTCTTAAAAAAATTTAATTATTCACTTGCAAATACAAAACAAAAATGTTATACTTGTTTTAAATCAGATGTACATACAACTTATTTATGTATACTGTCAACTTGAGGTCTGTTTAGGTGCATTTAAGTTTTGTTTATGTCGCTTTATTTTTTCTGTTTCTTTGACATATTATTAACAGACTTTTCTGTATCTTAAAAAATATATAAAAAAGGAGATTTATTTATGAAGAGAAAACTTGCAGCTTTACTTATGTCTTGTGTTATGGTAGCTTCTTCTGTTCCTGTTTTCGCAGCTGACGCAACTGACAAGACATCTGACGCAACTACTGTTACTGCTCCAGCTAAAATCCCAGCATTCCCTGGTGCAGAAGGTGGCGGAAAATATACTAGCGGTGGTCGTGGTCAAGACGTTTATATCGTTACTAATCTTGAAGATTATGGCGAAAATGAAGACCCTATCCCTGGTTCTTTCCGTGATGCAATAAGTAAAGACAACAGAACAATCGTATTTAACGTATCAGGTACAATTGAACTTAAAAGAAAACTTGATATGACTAAAAGAAAGAATATCACAATCGCAGGTCAGACAGCGCCTGGCGAAGGTATCACTTTCTATGGTTGGGAAACTAACATCAGTAGTGCTGAGAATATGATTATCCGTTACGTTCGTTTCCGTCCAGGTGCAGTAAACGTTCACAAAGGCGACTCTATGGACGCTATCTGGGGTAGAAGTATGAAAAATATTATGGTTGACCATATTTCAACAAGCTGGTCTACTGACGAAACAATGTCTCTTTACAGAGCTGAAAATATGACAGTTCAATGGAGCATAGTCGCTGAAAGTCTTACAATGTCTGGTCATACAAAAGGTCGTCACGGATATGGTGCAATCTGGGGTGGTGTAAATACAACTTATCATCATAACCTTGTAGCTGACCATACATCAAGAAACCCTCGTATCGGTGGTGGTACACCAGAGGCTGATGATAACGACCATATCGCTCTTACTGATATAAGAAACAACGTTCTTTATAACTGGGGTTACAACACTATTTACGGTGGTGGACGTTCTAGAACAAACTACATAAACAACTACCTTAAACCTGGTCAAGGTACTCGTGATTCTGTACGTGACCGTGTAATTGACGCTGGTGAGAAAAATAAACCTGGTGAATTCTATGTAAAAGGTAACTATATGGAAGGAAATCCAGAAATAACAAAAGACAACTCAAAAGGTGTATACGTATCTGAATCAAGTGCTCCTACTACAAAAATTGCATCGACTGAGTTCGCTATGGAAGGTACAAAACCTGAAAACTTGAGAACAACATCTGCTCAAGAAGCATATTCTGAAGTACTTGCTAAAGCCGGTGCAACTTATCCAAGAAGAGATGCTCTTGATGCTAGAATTATAAACGGTGTTAAAAACGACACTGGTAGATATGCAAACCTTGATGACGAAGTTGGTGGCTACCCAATCAGAGAATCTGTAAAACGTCCTGATGATTTCGATAAAGATAAAGACGGTATGGCAGATGCTTGGGAACTTGAAAACGGTCTTGACCCAACAAACCCAGAAGACGGAAAACAACTTGCAAGTGACAACAGTGGTTATACTAACCTTGAAAATTACTTAAATTCATTGGTTGATATGGAAAATGCTCCAGAAAACCCAACTGTAAAAATTACATCACTTACTCAAAATCAATTATTCACAAAAGGTGAAACTATTGACGTAACAGCTGATATAGCTGACAATGACGGAATCGCTAAAGTTCAGCTTTTCAAAGGTAAAGAAATAATCGGTGAACTTACTGAAGCTCCTTACACATTCAAATTTAACGACCTTGACGAAGGTACTTACTACTTCTCAGTTAAAGCAACTGACAAAGCTGGTAACTCAACTCAATCTGATGCTGTTGTAATCCACGTTAATGACACTACTATGGAAAATTCAGAGTGGGAAGCTGTTGACATCGGTAAAGTTGAAACAAAAGGTGCAACAACAGTTTATTCTGACGACAAAGTAACTGTAAAAGGTTCTGGTAAACTTATCAGCAACACAGATACTTGCCAATTCGCTTACAAAAAACTTAGCGGTGACGGTGAAATCGTAGTTAAACTTGACTATGCAACTCCTGTTGATAACCACGCATTCTCTGGTATTATGGTTAGAAATGACTTAAATCCAGACGCTGCAACTGTAGGTTTAAGTTTATCACAAACTAAAGCTTATGAATGGAAAGAATATAGCGAAGAATATAAGAAAGAAGTTGCTTACTACAGAAATGCTTTCTCTGTATTCCTTGCTAACAGAAACAAAAAAGGTGCTTCTATCGATAAACTTGACGAAAACCTTGACTCATTAGATGGTGCTAAGAAAACTAATACTCCACTTGTTAGAGACATTGCTTTCAAAGACCTTGGAACTTACTTAGGATATTACTTAAAACTCGTTAGAAATGGCGATAAATTTACAGGATACTGCTCTCCAGATGGCGAAAACTGGACAGAAGTTGGAACTAAAACTGTAGAAATGAACAAAACTGTATACATCGGCGTTGCTGCTGAAGCTAACAAAGTTGCTAACAAACTTGTAAATGTAAATACAGCTGACTTCTCTCACATCGCTTTCAAAGGTAAAGTTACTAAAGGCGAAAGAGTTGGTGCATCAACATTAACTCCAACAGTTGCTCCAGAGAAAGAAAAACTTGCTCCACTTAAAGCTCCTACAACTGGTACAACTACAACTGAAGAAAGCACTACTAACACAGCAACTACTAACAATGAAACTGCTGCTCCACAGGAGGAATCTTTAACATTAACTCCTTGGAAATACAACAACGGTATTAAATAATAATCCGCTCTCTCATTTTCTTAATTTTATATATCAAGAAATCTGCCACACAATACTGTGTGGCAGATTTTTTTATGGGTTGAGAGGGTGAAGGGAGATTGTATTTAAAGACCTTGGGGCTTTGCCACAACGCCCCACCAAGTCAGCACTTTTGCTAGGCAAAAGCCAGCATACGCTGTCCGGACTTCTTTCCGGTGCAAGTCAGCACTTTTGCTAGGCAAAAGCCAGCATACGCTGTCCGGACTTCTTTCCGGTGCAAGTCAGCACTTTTGCTAGGCAAAAGCCAGCATACGCTGTCCGGACTTCTTTCCGGTGCTAGTTCAGAAAAAGGCTTGACCTAAACCTTGTATCGGCTTCGCCATCGTTATTTATGTTTTAAATGAAAATGAATTTGTGGTGTTAATCTGCAAAAGTTTACTTTTGTTTGACAATAGGGGAAAATTTACTTATAATTACATTAGGCTGTGTTAAATTTCACATACAATAAACATAAAATAAACGTACACGACAAAGTACGGCAAAAGTATAATAAAATGTACAACTACATACAGAAAATATACAATTGAGTTTGTTGGACTGCTTTTTATTAATCTACTCTTAACTACAGAAAGGAAAACTTATGGACACATTTAATCAAATTCTAAACAGTATAAACGATTTTATAAGTGGTTTGCCACTTGTTACAATTATCCTTGCAGTTGGTGCATACTTTACCATTCGTCTTGGGTTTTTGCAAATTACTAAACTTCACAGAGCTTTGAAATATGCCGTTACAAGCGAAGGAGAGGGAAAAGGTGAAGTTTCTAGCTTTGGGGCATTATGTACTGCCCTTTCAGCAACAATTGGTACAGGTAACATCGTTGGTGTTGCAACGGCTATCACTATGGGTGGACCTGGTGCTTTGCTATGGATGTGGATTGCTGCCCTTTTAGGTATGTCTACAAAATACGCAGAGGGTGTTTTGGCTATTAAATATCGTAAAGTTTGTTCTGATGGTCACGTCTTAGGTGGACCTTTCTACTATATCGAAAATGGTATGGGCCGTAAATTTAAATGGCTCGCTAAATTATTCGCTATATTCTGCCTTTGCGTTGGTATAATGGGTATTGGTACTTTTACCCAAGCTAACGGAATCGCAAACGCTGTTGAAAATTTCTTTAGTAATCAAAGTCAATACGGAGTTACTTTATTCGGTCAACACTATTCTTATGTCGTTATTATAACAAGTATCGTTGTTGCTCTCTTGACTGGTCTTGTTATAATCGGTGGCCTTAAAAGAATCGCCAACGTTTCTACCGTTGTTATCCCTATTATGGCTGTAACTTATTTTGTTTCTTGTGCTGCTATCCTCATTTTAAACGCAGAGGCTATTCCTTCTGCTATCAAAACAGTTGTTGAAAGTGCTTTTGGTCTTAAACCTGCTGTTGGTGGTGCTGTCGGGGGTATGTTTATCGCTATGCAAAAAGGTATCGCCAGAGGTATCTTCTCTAATGAAGCTGGTCTTGGTAGTGCCCCTATCGCTGCTGCTGCTGCTAAAACAAAAGAACCTGTTCGTCAGGGTCTTGTTTCTATGACTGGTACATTTATCGATACTATTATCATTTGTACTATGACTGGTCTTTGTATCCTTGTTACAAATGCTAATAATATGGGTCTTGAGGGTGTTGACGTAACTATAAAAGCTTTTGAAATTGGCCTTCCTTTTAGCTCAACTGTAAGTTCTTTCTTACTTATGATTTGCCTTGTGTTCTTTGCTTTTACTACAATACTTGGCTGGAACTATTACAGCGAAAGATGTCTTGAATATCTTATGGGTGGCAAAAACAAAGTAGTTAAATATTATAAATTTATTTATGTATTTGCTGTATTTATCGGACCTTTCTTCACAGTTAGTGCTGTTTGGACAATTGCCGATATTTTCAATTCTCTTATGGCATTCCCTAACCTTATCGCAATAATATACTTGAGCGATGTTGTTATACGAGAAACAAAGGACTACTTTAGAAGACTAAAAGAAAATAAGGATATTTAATTTGCTTTATATGATTTGTTGAATTATTTATTGAAAGAGGTGTTTTTATGGAAGCTCAAACTAATTTGAATAGAAGATATAAAGTTCCTAAAGGGTCTAAAATTTATGAAAAGAACAAGCCTATTACTGAACTTGGTATGCTTATAAAGGGGAAAGTTGCTGCTGTTAGTATTTATGGAAAAGTTATTTTTGGCTCTGGGACTGTTTTGGGACTCTCTGATAGTGACAGCGACAACTATATCTTTGATTATGTCGCTGAAGAAGATTGCGAAATATTTGCTTATGGGCTAGACGAAAACCACGATACCGAAAATATTATTATCGAAAATAAGCAATTTTCTGGGCTTATGGTTTCAACTGTGACAAGACAAGCATCTGTTTTGACATCTATTTATGACGACCTTGTGCAACAATGCTCAACACTATACGATACGCTTAGCGAAAACAGAGATGATTATTTAAGCTACTGTAAAAAGTTCTCTGTTGTTGCTGGTGACATCGAAGATGTTGAAATTCAACTTGTCGATGAAAGTGGCGAAAATGTTACTATAGAGCGTATGGACTATTGTAAAAGCTTGAACGACATACCTCTTGAGGCTTTGAAGTCTTTCTTTGGGCAAAACAGCTATGTTACATACTACAACGTGCTTATCACAAGCAAGCTTATAAAAGACTTAAACGAAGCTATCGTTGTTATGCTCAAATATTTACATAAATACAAGGACTTATTAATTGGCAACGACAAAAAGGACTTATACTACAGCTTTTCTACACTTGCTCTTGAAGTTGGTAAAAAAGGCGTTGATATTTCTGTTCTTTTAAGGGGCGTTGAAAAAATTCAAGAAGCTGCAAAAGAAATTGGTTCAATCGATAAAAATCTTATCGAGACAGCTATTAAAAATCACGAGGAGAGGTTGGAATTCCTTTATAAAGTTCCTGACGATGAAGACGAAAACGAAGAGGAATTTAAGTTACATTTAAGCTACACTAAAGAAGAAATCGAAAAGGCTAGGGAAGAAATACAAAATTCCCTTGACCATATTTTAGAATATACTGATTTTTCTGACGAAGAAAACGATATGTTTAAAAGACTTGTTACCAGCTTTGGAAACCTCAAAGATAGAGGTGGTTCTGATGAAAATGCTGTGAAAATAAGAAAACAGATTACAAAAGTATTTTACAAGGTTTATGAACAGGTATTTTTTAACTATGTTGACGCAAACATCGAAGATACCATCATCGAAATGTTCTTAAACTTTGGATTTATGGACGAAAGACTTTTAGATGAGTCACAGGCCATTGACCTCTATTACCTCAACAAATCTACAGGGGACAAGCGTATATTTATGCTTAAAGACTGGCTTGTTTCTATCTACAAGGGAAAAGAAGAACCATCTAAAAATGATTTTGATATTGACTATCAGGAAAATCTTAGAGAAATCAAAAAATCTCAGCTTATGACACCTGAACAGGAAAGAGCTTACTTATCTGACCAAAAAGGTAAAGTTAAATATGAAATTGACAATATGTTTAGGTCTACCAACAAAATTACTTGTGGTAGAATAAGCACATTTTGCCCTATATTATCAAAACATAATTTATCTGATGACATTCAAAGAGCGTACGTTTCACCTGAACGAATTAACAGCATAATTAAAAATGTTCTTAAAATTGATTATTCCTTATTTTACAGGGAATGTATGTATGACAACGACAAATATGAAAACAACAACGAACGTATTATGAAAGAGGTTCGCCCTTACTTTATTCTTATGCCTAACTTTGGTTCAAGATGTATTATGTGGCAAGACATAGTTGGTAGAAAAAAAGATACTCCTGCTAGGTTTGTACTTTCTGTATTTAGTCTTGAGGACCTAAACGAACTTCTTATAAACAACTTTGCTAAATTTAGATGGGAACTTTGCAAAAATCTTCAAGGTATTCGTTGGAGCGACATTACAAGCAAATCACTTACAAGTGAATATTACGACTACTTACAGTTCTACAAGAAAAACAGAGAGCTTAGTGAAAAAGCAAAAGAAAAAATTAAGCTTACTTTACAGAAAAAGGCTAATAACTTCAAGGAAGTTTTTGCAGTTGATTATGCTCAATGGGTGAAATACGAAGTTGAGGGTTCTCCTCGTCTTAACTCTTGTGCAAGGGCTATTATGTTTACTTATTGCCCTTTCCCTAAAGAAATTAGGAAACGTTTTGCTGAAAATCCTATGTATGAAAAAATTGTTAAGAGATTTGAAAACAACAGGGAAAGCAAACTTAAACGTTATCAAAATGTTAGAACAAGTATGCTTAAAGCTGGTGTTGAACCAGGAGAAGAGTTTGAAAAAAATATTGAATTTTTTGAAATGTAGTGGAAGTTAAAAGTTCTGAAATTGGAAATTTAATATTTGGGTTTTGAGTTTGCAAGTTAGAATTTTGTTTTTTGTTTTAGCTTTGCAAGTTTGAGTTTTGGACTTAGATTTATAGGCTTTGAAATTCAAAATTTAAGGTTTAATATTTTTTGATATTTATGTTGTGATTTTTTTTGTTGTGTGTTAAAATAAGTTGTGAATTATGAAATTTGTTTTTGACAAGTATCAATAGAAAGGTTGTTATTTGAAATGCGTAAGGTTTTGATGATTGCTAATCAATTTCCACCTATGGGTGGCTCAGGGGTTCAAAGAAGTGTTAAGTTTGTTAAACACCTTAGAAAGTTCGGATATGAGCCTATTGTATTTACAAGAGAAGAAAAGGGTATGACACTTAAAGACGAAACCCTTTTAAACGATATTCCAGAGGGGACAGAGATTATTCGTACAAAACCTCACGATTTTACTGAATGGACTTCTATTTTTAAACTTTTTGGTAAAGTCTTAGGTCTTAAAGTCTTTATTCCGGATAGTGCTTGGCTTTGGAGTAGATTATCCAGAAAAGCTGCTGTTAAAGCTATACAGGACAACGATATAAAAATTATATACACAACAAGTGCTCCTTACAGCGACCATTTACTTGGACTTTATCTTAAAAGAAAATTCCCTGACATTACTTGGGTTGTTGATTTCCGTGATGAATGGACTAACAATCCATATACATTAGATAACCCACATTGGTTCTACAGAACTAAAAAAGAAAAGAAAATGGAAAGGGAAGTGCTTGAAAATGCAGACGCTCTTATTACAAATACGCCTGTTATGAGAAAAAATTTCGTTGAAAACAATAATCTTAAAGGTGATAACTTCTTTGTTATCCCTAATGGTTATGACGTTGAAGACTTTGAAAAGTTTGACCTAACTAAACCTAAAAACGAAAAGCTTACCCTTACATATACAGGTGCTTTGTATGGAAGAAGAAAACCAGATACTTTCTTTAAAGCCTTGTCTGAGCTTATCTCTGAAAACATTATTGACGGAAATAAAATTTGTGTAAACCTTATCGGTAACTATCACAAGGACAAGTTACAGGCTCAAATCGACAGTTTTTCACTTACTAATCAAATTAAAATTGTCGGATACGTCCCTCACGATGAATGTATAAAAAGACAACTTGACTCTGATATTCTTGTACTTATTGAAGGTACTGGTAGGGGTGCTGACGCTTTTTACACAGGTAAGATTTTTGAATATATGAACACGGGCAGACCTGTTCTCGCAGTTCTCCCTGAAAACGGTGCTGCTGCTGACCTTGTTAGAAAAACTAAAATAGGTAAGGTCGCTCACACAGATGATGTTTCTGCTATCAAAAAAGTTATCGCACAATATTACAACGACTGGACTAACGGCAGTCTTGATTTTGAGGCTGACAGAAACGAAATAGAAAAGTATGAAAGAAAAGAGCTTACTAAACAGCTTGCTTCTGTTTTTGACAGATATTATGACTAACCTTTGGGGTGTGATTTTATAATGAAGGTACTTCATTTTATAAGTGGAGGAGATACTGGTGGTGCTAAAACTCACGTTTTGACACTTTTGCCTAAACTAAAAGAAATAGGCGTTGATGTTGAACTTCTCTGCATTATGGAAGGGGTTTTTACCCAAGAAGCACAAAAACTGAATATACCTGTCAATATTATTTTGCAGAAAAAACGTTATGACTTAACCGTCATAAAGAGAATCAGAAAGTTTATCGAAGAAAATAATTATGACATTATCCATTGTCACGGTGCTAGGGCAAACTATATCGCTGCTTTTATCAGACGAAAGATTAAAGCTCCTATGATTACAACGCTACACAGCGACTATAAACTTGACTTTAAAGATACACTACACAAACAGCTTATCTATGCACCTATAAATTATTTTGCACTTAAAAGATTTAAGTACATTTTGACCGTTACCGAAGCCTTTAAAAATATGATGATTGACAGAGGTTTCAAAAAAGACAAGTTCTTTGTCGTGTATAACGGTATAAGCTTTGATGATGAACTTTCCTTTTCCTCAAAAGAGGATTTCTTCAAAAAATATTGTATTAAATTCGATAAAGATAAAAAATATGTCGGTATCGCTGCAAGACTTAATGTCGTTAAAGGCGTTGATGTCTTCTTAAAAATGGCTCTTGATATATGCCAAAAGAGAAACGACACTAATTTTATCATCGCCGGTGACGGAGATGACTTTGATAAATACAAAAGCTTTATCGAAGAAAACAATCTTTCTGACAGAATTTTTATGATTGGTCATATTAACGACATTAATAGCTTTTTTAACGCTATTGATATAAATATGCTTACTTCACTTAGCGAAAGTTTTCCTTATGCACTCCTTGAGGGGGCAAGAATGAAAAAAGCTACTGTAAGCACTGCCGTTGGTGGTATCCCTGAAATGATTTTACAGGGCGAAACGGGCTATTTGGTTTCTCCAGATAATATATCTGACATAGCTGAAAAAGTTATGTCGCTATTAGACAACGAGGAACTTGCTCAAAAATTTGGTCAGGCTTTCTTTGACAGAGTTAAAGAAAATTTCTCTGACGTTAAAATGGCCCAAACTCATAAAAGTATTTACGAAAAAATTGTAAAGGAGAATTAAAAGTGAAAATTATAAACGAAAAGGGTAAATTATTTGGGATTATTAATCCGGTTGATTTAATTGTTGTTATTTTGATTTTATCTATTGTTGGTGGTTTTGGCTACAGAATGGTTTCTGCTAAACTTAATGCAAATGGTGGTACACCTTTTACTCAGGAAAAAGAGGCTTATGTAACTTTATACGCAAGCCTTCAGACTCCAGAAGTTGCAAGTTCTATTAACATTGGTGACAAACTTGTTGCAAACAATCAATACACAGATGCCGAAGTTGTTGACGTTAAAGTTGAACCTGCTGCTTATGTTTCACCTAACTCTGACGGTAAAGCTGTTAAATCTGAACACCCTTTATGGAAAGATTTAACTATTACTATCAAAGGTAAAGTAAACCCATCTAGCGTTATCCTTAAAGTTGGCGACCAGGAAGTTAGAGTTGGTTATCCTTTTATCTTTAAAACTCAGACTGTTGAAGCTAATAGCAAAATTAGAAATATCGAAATTAAAGATGCAGAATAGTTTTAGTCGGGGGTGTAGTTATGCTTGACCTTTTTAAAAAAAGCATTATTTATATTTTTGTGGTTAAGTTTATTACTTTTTTCTCTGAAAGCTATGACAAAAGTTTCTTTAAAAAATTTGTCATTGGTTTCAGAAAAGCTTATAGAAGTAGCACTACTTTTGCACTTATAAAAAAATATGCCGACAGAAAACCTTTATTCGAAAGCTCTGTTACTTACAGAGGAATTAAGTTTATTGGGCGAAAACTTGGAAAAATTGCTGATAAATTAAATGGATTTATAAACAGAATATACGATACAAGCTATCTTAAAAGTTTTATCGCTGACGCAAAAAAAGAGTCTACATCAGAAAAGATAATATCTATTGGCTTATTCTTTATGATTACTGCTCTTTCTTTCCTCGTTTTTTCGGTTATTTTTGGACAGAACTATGAAACAAGAATTTATATCTCTTGGGGATTGTTCTTCTTTGGGCTTATTACTATCTCTGCTGGAAAACACGTTCAGATAGTTAAAAGTAGTTTTACTTATAAAGTTATTAAATATTTAGTTGAGTTGGTGAAGATGTGAAAAAATATTTGATTTGGATTTTATTGCTTGCTGGTATTATTTGTGGTTTTTTTGCGACTTTTTACGGAATCACTGCTTTTGTTGCAATTATCGCTGTTTTAACCGGCTGTGGAATTATATTATCCGACTATGAAAGAGCAACATATCTTCTTGGTGCTTATTCTGTTATTGACTTTGGTATAAGGTCGGTTTCGGATTTACTTGGAGGAATTTGGGACGAATTATTCCTTATTCTTTTAATTGGTCTTTGGATTCTTAAATGGATTCTTTACCGAAAAGAAGAGGGCTTCAAAATGACCCCTCTTGATATGCCTGTTTTTATTTTTATAACAGCTATGGTTTTTGTACTTATTGTAAATTCACCTGACTTTAAAATCTCCCTTGAGGGATTTAGGGCAGTTGTTCAATACATCTTATGGTACTTTGTTGTAATTCAGCTTTTACGTACTGAAAAAGGTGCTAGAAACTTATGTATCTTTTTTGTTCTCGTTGCCTTTGTACTCGCTTTACACGGCGTTTATCAATATATCATCGGTGTTGAAATGCCTGCCGGTTGGGTGGACAGTAAAGAGGCTGGCGTTAGGACTAGAGTTTATTCTATCCTCACAAGCCCTAACATATTTGGCTGTCTTATGACATTAGCTTCCCCTATTGCTTTTAGTTTCGTATTCTCAATGAAAAAAATTAAAAGCAAGGTATTCTTTGCCTTTGCAACCTGCGTTATGCTTTTAAGCCTTCTTTTTACTTTCTCAAGAGGTGCTTGGATTGGCTTTATGGTTGCAGCATTTGTTTACGTATTTATAAAAGACAAAAGATTTTTTATACCTATAATTATCGGTGCTATACTCGTAATTGCTTTCGTCCCTAGTGTTTCTAATCGTATAACTTATATGCTTAGCTCGGAATATATCGAAAGCAGTTTGAGGGGTGGCCGTCTTGTTAGATGGGCGACCGGCCTTGAAATGTTAAAGTCTAATCCTTTTGTTGGTGTTGGTCTTGGTCATTTTGGTGGTGCTGTCGCTATGAACCACGACTTGTCTTATCTTGTTGGGGTTCAGGTTGAAAAAACTTTCTATATGGACAACTACTTCTTGAAAACAGCCGTTGAATCTGGTCTTCTTGGACTTGGTACTTTCGCAATTCTTATGTATCAAGTTATTATAAATTCACTTAGAACTATACGAATTACTGTCAAAAAAGAACTTCGTGAACTTGAGATTGGTATTTTGGCTGGCCTTGTTGGTGTTATTTGCCACAACTTTGTTGAAAACATTTTTGAAGTGCCTATGATGACATCTTGTTTCTGGTTACTTGTTGCAGTTATGATGCATTTATGGTACTTGAACTATCATAAAAAAGTTGACTTATCTGAAAATTCTGACGTACAAACTACAGAAACAAAATAATCTATTTACAAAATGTTAAAGTTGGTTAAATGTATTTGACTATTATCTTTGTTGGAAGGGTAACTTTATGATTAACATATTGATTGCAGGATACCACGGCTTTGGTAACTGCGGTGATGAGGCTATCTTACAAGCTATGACAGATAACATAAAAGAAATATCTGACGACATCTCTATCACTGCTCTTTCTTATAAGCCTGAATTAACTAAAACTGAATACAATATTGAGTCTGTTCAAAGGTTTAATGTTTGGCAGGTGTTTAAAGTTATTCGACACAGCGACATTATACTAAGCGGTGGTGGTACGCTTCTTCAAGACGACACAAGCACTAGGTCATTGTTATACTATCTTAGTATAATTAAGGTTGCTAAATTTTTTCATAAAAGGGTTATGCTATATGCTAACGGCATTGGCCCTGTAAACGGAAAAATCAACAGAAAACTCATTAAACACGTTATAAATGAAGTTGACCTTATTACTTTAAGAGAAGATAAGTCTGTTATTGACCTTAAAGAAATCGGCGTTGACAAGCCTGAAATTCACGTTACGTCTGACCCTGCTTTTACCCTTAAATCTGTTTCTGACAAAAGGGTTTCTGAAATACTTGAAAATGAGCAAATCCCTACTGATAAAAAAATCGTTGGGGTTTCCGTTAGAAATTGGAACGGATACAACGGTGAGGAATATGTCGAAAAAATAGCCAAAACTTGCGACAGGCTTGTTAGAGAAAACAAAACTGTTCTTCTTATACCTATGCAATTTCCTAGAGATGTCGCTATATCTAAAAGACTTATTAGCTATATGACAGAAAAAGCGTACATTCTTAAAAATGGATATTCTCCAACGGAAATGCTTGGGATAATCGGAAAAGTTGATGTTATGCTTAGTATGCGTCTTCATACATTGATATTTGCTGGAGTTAAAAGGGTGCCTATGGTCGGCATAGCTTATCACCCTAAAGTTAAATATTACCTTGATGTACTTGATATGCCATCGGGTGGCGATGTTAGAGATGACAGTATTGATGAAAACAAGCTTTATGCCCTTATTGATGATATATTTGATAACTACAACGATTATCAAGACAGGCTTGACAAAAAAGTTACTGAGCTTGAAAAAAAAGCTCGTGAAAATGATATTTTTCTAAAAAAACAGTTGGACTTAATTAGAGAAAAAAAGGTGGGAAAACACAAATGAAAAATAGAATAGTTTTAATAATTCAAATTATGATTGTTGTTATTTCTGTTGTCGTTGTGACTGTTTTTGCAGCTGACCCTGGAACTTCTGACGACCCTGTTGTTTCTAAAAGCTATGTTGATGAAAAAATCTCTGAACTTTTGAAAACCCTTGAAAGTGGTGGAACTATAAACGTTAATGGTGGAACAACAACTGAAAGCAACACTAAAACAAAATATGTTCCTGTTCACGTTGCCGTTGGTCAAAAACTTTTAGGTGGCGAAGGTACAGAAATTATTCTTCGTGTTGGTAGGTCTTTTGCTGTTGTTCCTGGAAAAGAGTCACTCATTGACGTTACAAACGGAACAGAACTTGTTGACAAAAACGAAATTAAGAAAAACCACGTTATTATCGTTCCTAGAAATGATGGTCGTGGAGTTCGTGTTGTTGAGGACGCTTGGTTCCTTGTTAAAGGCGACTATACTATAAGCTAGAATATACAAAAAAATAAAATCTTGGACTATTTCATAAATCTTACTAGCTTTTTCGCACCAACAGATTTTATAGGTGTAAAAAGCTAGTTTTGGTTATGGCGAAAATTTATTGTTTTGAAAATGGAGGAAAAAATGGGCGAGTATTCTCATATTCTTGGGGTTAAGTTTAACAATATTACACATATCGAAGCAGTTGGCCTTGTCGAATGTTTTCTTGATGAAAACAAATGTCACACTGTTTTTACTCCTAACCCTGAAATTGTTATGGCTGCAAGAAAAGACAGCGACTTTATGAAAATTTTAAACGAGGCTGACCTTGTTGTGCCAGACGGAATAGGTGTCGTTATTGCCTCTAAATTTACAAAAGAAAAACTTAAAGAACGTGTCGCTGGATATGACCTTGTTCAGGGTGTTTTTGAAAAAATTAAAAACAAAAGATATACCGTTTATTTCTTTGGTGGTGCTCCAGGGGTTGCTGAAGAGGCTAAAGCTAAAATGGAGGCTTTGCACAAAGGTATTAAAATTGTTGGTGTACACGACGGATATTTTGACGCAAATCAGGAAAAACTTATCATTGAAGATATAAAAAATAAAAAGCCTGATATACTACTTGTTGGACTTGGTGCGCCTAAACAAGAAAAATGGATTTATGAGCATAAAGATGAGCTTCCTGTTAAAGTTTGTATCGGTGTTGGTGGTAGCTTTGACGGAATGAGCGGAAAAGTCAAAAGAGCCCCTAAACTATTTATTAAGCTTGGACTTGAATGGTTTTATCGTCTTTTGCGTCAGCCTTCTCGTTTCTTTAGAATGTTGAAACTTCCTTTATTCCTTCTTGTGGTTATTAAAGAAAAATTATTTGGTAGACAAAAATGATTGTCCTAAGGTAATACCGCATAATTCGATAAAGCAGATTTGAGATGATATTTTTTCGTGCAAGGAAAAAGCTCGCAATCATAGTCGGAGCCTATGATAAGAGGTTTTGACGTAGCAATGGAAAATATCATCCAAAGCTGTGAAATTATAATTGTGCGGTATTGCCCTAAAAGTTTAATTTTCTTTACAGGCTTTGTGAGGAGAATTTTATGAAAGAACTTATTAGCTATAGCGTTATTTTTGTTGGTACTCTCTTTATGGCAATCGCTCTTAATGTTTTTTTTGAACCAAACAACCTTGTTGCTGGTGGCGTGACAGGTATTGCCGTAATTGTAAAAAGGCTTACAGAGGGGTTTGTTACTGGTGGGATTTCCCTTGGATTTTCTAACTTAGTGATAAATTTACCCCTCTTTTTGATTGCAATAAAAACTTTTGGAAAAAAATTTATTGGTAAAACAATTATTGCAACAATTTTATTATCTATTAGCCTTGAACTTACCTCGTCAATGCCTACTTTTACAGGTGATTTTGTTATAATATCTGTCTTTGGGGGCGTTCTCTCTGGAATTGGCATTGCTCTTATACTTAGGGCAGGTGGGACAACTGGTGGAACTGAGCTTACGGCAACGATTATTAATCACAAACTAAAGCACTATACCGTTTCTAGTATTTTGTTCATTATAGATGTTATTATAATTGGACTTGGTTATTTTTTGTTTGGGCTTTCGGCAACAATGTATGCCGTTATCTCGGTATATATAACAAGCAAAGTTATAAACAGAATTTTGGAAGGCGTTTCTTTTGCAAAAGCTACCTTTATCATCTCTGACAAGGCTGATGATATTTATAAAGTTATTTTTGCTAATATAAACAGGGGTGTTACTATGCTTTACGGAAAAGGTATGTTTAGCAAAAAAGAAAAAAATGTTTTAATGTGCGTCGTTTCTCAAAAGGAAATCTTTAAACTTAAAGAACTTATTAAAGACATTGACAAAGACGCTTTTGTTATGGTAACGGACGTTAGAGAAGTTTTGGGTCAGTTTTAATATTATTTCAAATCGGTCATTTTGATACTATAATTGCATTTGTTTTGTGAATATTATTCAGTTATATGCCTGCTGTTGTACAAGTTGTATTTTTTTTGCTACTAATTGATTTATTCCTAAAAATCTAATAAAAACAACCTTTTTTTGCTACTTATAATTGTTTTTGTTTTAAATTATTTCATTATTTACCTTTTGTTTTTATGAATAAATAAGCCTTTTTTAGCAAAAATATAGACAATTTATACAAATTATTGCATTTGATTTTTTTTTCGCCTGATTTTTTTTATAACTTTATATGTTATAGGCATTAAATTCGAGAAAACACAATTAAAAACAAGGGCATTTATTCAAATATTACTAAAAAATTTAGTTTGATGTACAAATTAGCCAAAGGTTTATTTATTTATTTGTTGAATTAAGATATAGTTTATTTTTGATAAATAATGTATTATATATAGTAGATAATGACAACAAATGAATTAGATGAGATTTATTCTGGTTTAATCATTTTCGATATTTAAGGAGGATTTTTTTAAATGGCAGATTTGAAACTTAAAAATATAGTGAAGAAATATCCTAACGGATTTGTCGCTGTTAAAAATTTTAATTTGGACATTGAAGACAAAGAATTTATCATTTTCGTTGGACCTTCTGGTTGTGGTAAAACTACTACTTTACGTATGATTGCTGGTCTTGAGGATATTTCTGGCGGTGAACTTTACATTGGAGATGAACTTATGAACGAAGTTCCTCCTAAAGAAAGAGATATTGCAATGGTTTTCCAGAACTATGCTCTTTACCCTCATATGACTGTTTTCGATAATATGGCTTTTGGTCTTAAACTTAGAAAAGTTCCTAAAGACGAAATCAAAAACCGTGTTGAAGAAGCTGCTAAAATTCTTGACATCGCTCATCTTCTTGACAGAAAACCTAAAGCTTTATCTGGTGGTCAAAGACAGCGTGTTGCTATGGGTCGTGCTATCGTTCGTGAACCTAAAGTTTTCCTTATGGACGAACCTCTTTCTAACTTGGACGCTAAACTTAGAGTTCAGATGAGAACTGAAATCTCTAAACTTCACCACAGACTTGCTACTACTTTCATCTACGTTACTCACGACCAGACAGAGGCTATGACTCTTGGTACTCGTATCGTTGTTTTGAAAGACGGTATTATCCAGCAGGTTGACACTCCTCAGAACCTTTACAACAAACCTTGTAACCTCTTCGTTGCTGGTTTCATCGGTTCTCCTCAGATGAACTTTATCGACTGTAAAGTTGTTAAATCTGGCGATGACGTTAGTCTTGCTTTCGGTGAATACAAAATTAAACTTCCTGAAGCTAAAGCTAAAGCTCTTATCGAAGGTAAATACATCGATAAAGATGTTATCCTTGGTATCAGACCTGAAGATATTCACGCTGAAGAAATCTTCTTAAATTCTTCAGAAGAAAGCATTGTTCAGGCTTACGTTGAAGTTACTGAACTTTTAGGTGCTGAAGTAAACTTATACTTACTTATCGCTGGTCAGAACGCTACTGCTAAAGTAAACGCTAGATATGACGCTAAAGTTGGCGATACTATCAAAGTTGGTTTCGATGTAAACAGAATCCACATCTTTGACAAAGCAACTGAACTTGCTATCGTAAACTAATATTAGTTGATTAGATTATTATAAATTGAACTTTTAGCCTATAACTAAGGTGTTTTGAGCCTTTAGTTATAGGCTTATTTTTATCTTTATGATTAATTATTAAATTTGATATTGAGAAATGATTTTTTTGTTGATATAATTGTATTGATGTAGTAATGTAGTAATGTAGTAAATCTAGTAATTTACAAATAAAATAAATTAAAAGGAGTTTGGTATTTATGAATATTGGTTTTATCGGTGGCGGAAATATGGGTAGTGCAATAATCGGTGGTATCGTTTCTTCTGGAATTTACAAAGCTAACGAAATTTCTGTTATGGATTTATTCAAAGAAAGCGTTGAAAAACTTGTTTCAAAGTATGGAATTAATGACGGTATAAGTAACAAGAACATTGCTGAAAAATCAGATATTTTATTTTTATCTGTAAAGCCTAATGTTTATGCTGATGTTATATCTGAAATAAAGGACTGTATCAACAAAGACGCTATTATTGTTTCTATTGCTGCCGGAAAAAGTTTATCTGATGTTGCTGAACTTTTCCAAAGTAACCTTAAAATTGTTAGAGTTATGCCTAACACACCTGCTTTAGTGGGTGAGGGTATGGCTGCTATTTGTGGTAATGAAAACACTACAAAAGCTGATGTTGATAAAATTGTTGAGATTTTTAACTGCTTTGGTGAAGCTGAAGTTGTTCCTGAAAAAATGATGGACATAGTTACGGCTGTTAGTGGGTCTTCTCCAGCTTTTATCTATATGATTATTGAGGCTATGGCTGATGCTGCTGTTTTGGGTGGTATGCCTAGAAAACAAGCATACAAGTTCGCTTCTCAAACTGTTTTGGGTTCTGCTAAAATGGTACTTGAGACAGGTATGCACCCTGGCGAACTTAAAGATATGGTATGCTCACCTGCCGGTACTACTATTGAGGCTGTTGCTGAACTTGAAAAAAGAGGTTTGAGAAGTGCTATTATTGAGGCTATCAGAGTTTGCGAACAAAAGTCAAAGGATATGGGAAAAAAATAAGGGGTTGTAAAGACCTTTTTAAAACCGTGGGTGTTGCCCCACCACCCTACTAGCTTTATCAAAATCGACAATGGCACATTCGCTTGCATAAAATCAATTTAAAACAAAGTCAGCACTTTTGCTTTGCAAAAGCCGGCTTACGCCGTCCGGATTTCTTTCCGGT
>CABVAP010000022.1 GCA_902496345.1 uncultured Eubacteriales bacterium | reverse complement strand
AATTTTGAACCTTGTTTTTATTTTGTTTGTGTTACCTATCTATTGTACCTCAACAAATTTTTTTAAATTAAAATAATATTTAGTTTGAAATTTGTAAAAATATGTTGTATAATGAAAATGATTATGTCAAAAGTCAAACTTTTTTGACTTTTACGTAAAAATAAATTAAATATAAAACCAAATTATTTATACGAAAAGGAGCGAATGGCATCTGCCGAATATGATGGAATTAAGAACTACTAAACTCCCTGTTGGAAAACTTGGCCTTATAACAATGAAAGGCTGTGAAGACCTTGGAAATAAAATTGACAAGTATCTTCTCGAATGGCACGAACAAAAATTTAATTTTAAAATCGACACTTTTCAAATTAAAGCACATTGTCCTCGTTTTAGCACAGGAGAAGCAAAGGGTGTAATCGACCAATCTGTAAGAGGTTTTGATATTTATATTTTAGTTGACGTGTTCAATTATGGCGTTACTTATAAGATGTATAATGTTGAACGTAGAATGAGTCCTGATGAACATTATCAAGACCTTAAAAGAGTTATTGCAGCAATAGGAGGCAAAGCAAGAAGAATTACAGTTGTTATGCCAATGTTATATGAATCTCGTCAACATAAAAGAAATTCAAGAGAATCTCTTGACTGTGCAATGGCACTTGAAGAACTTGTAGCAATGGGCGTAGACAGTATAATAACATTTGACGCACACGACCCTCGTGTACAAAATTCAATCCCATTAAATGGTTTTGAAAATGTTCAGCCATATTATCAGATGATAAAAGCTCTTGTAAGACATATGCCAGATGTTAAAATCGACCCAGAACATCTTATGATTGTTTCACCAGACGAAGGTGGTATGGGAAGATGTATTTATTATTCATCAATCTTAGGTCTTGACCTTGGTATGTTCTATAAAAGACGTGATTATTCAACAATTGTAAACGGAAGAAACCCTATTATAAGTCACGATTTCTTAGGTGGTGACCTTCACGGAAAAGATGTAATCATAGTAGATGATATGATTTCTTCAGGTGACTCAATTATTGACGTTTCAACAAAACTTAAAGAACGTGGTGCAAGAAATATTTATACATTTATTACATTTGGACTTTTTGTTGATGGTTTTGAAAAATTTGACAAAGCTTACGAAGAAGGTTCAATAAATAAAATTTTCACAACAAACTTAACATATCGTACACCAGAATTAATTAATAAACCTTGGTATTGCGAAGTTGATATGTCTAAATATATCGCACTTATAATCGAAACATTAAATTACGACAAAACTTTAGGTGAACTTTTAGACCCTGTAAATCGTATCAATAAAATTTTAGGAAAAACTGAAAAATAATTATTTTTTAAGTATTATAGATTTGTCTATATATTCAAAATTTAGGGATTAATAGAAGTGTTTAAATAAATCTAAATAATTAGATTATTAGGAAACATCTGTTTGACGGATTGGGACAAAATTCCCTTTTGGTCAAGCTGTGTTTCCTAAAATTGTATTAAATTTTTACACTTATGCTAAATCTTTCGGCTATGTTACCGAATATAATGGTATATAAAAATTAAGCTGTCGATTTAACAGATAGCAAAATATATTGTTATTTTTAGCAGATTAGTGAAAGGAGCATTTGTATGATTCATATATTAACCGGTGAAAAAGGTGACGGAAAAACAAAAAGGATTTTAGATATGGCTAATGAAGCAGTAAAAACTTCTCACGGCAATATCATTTTTATCGATTCTGATAATCAGAATATGTATGGTTTACACTATAATATTCGTTTTATAGAAACATCTGACTTTCCTATTTCAAATTATAGAGAGCTTATAGGGTTTATCTGTGGAATAATTTCACAAGATAATGACATAGAAAAAATTTATATCGATAGTGTAAATCAGATATTAAAAAATCTTGATAATTATGATTTAATAAAATTTGTAAGAAAGCTTTCCTACCTTTCACAGAAATATTCATCTGAATTCTTTTTAAGTTTATCTACATCTGAGGAGTCTATCCCTTATGAATTAAGAGATTTGGTAATGAACTGATGGAATTGTATTATAAATATTCAGATTATTTAAAAAATAAGTTTGGCGAAAAAGTCTATAAACTTCCTGTAAATTTGCCAGTAACCTGCCCTAATCGTAATGGAGCAATTTCCTATGGTGGTTGTTCTTTTTGTGGAGATGACGCAGCTGGCTTTGAGTGTTTGTCAAATTTGATTTCTGTTAGTGAACAGTTAGAGAAAAACAAAAAATATATATCAAATAGATATAAAGCGAAAAAATTTATTGCTTATTTTCAAAATTACACAAACACATTTTTACCATTAAATGATTTTAAAAAGTATATAAGTGAAGCAAATCAGCCATATATTGTTGATATTTCTATTTCAACAAGACCTGATTGTGTAAATTCTGATTATCTTGACTTTTTAAAAAAGTTTAAAGAAGAAACAGGGATAAATATAACTATTGAGCTTGGGCTTCAAACTTCTAATTATCATACACTAGCAAAAATAAATAGAGGTCATTCTCTAGGTGAATATATATTTTCGGCAAATCAGATAAAAAGTTATGGCTTTGATTTGTGTACCCACGTTATATTAAATCTTCCTTGGGATTTAGAAATTGACACAATTGAAACGTCAAAGATAATATCTGCTGTTGGCTCTGACCACGTAAAGCTCCACGCATTGTATGTAGTCAAAGGCTCAAAAATGGCAGAACAGTATCTAAATAAAGAGTTTGATATGCTTTCTATGGAAGAGTATATAAATCGTGTTATTTTATTTCTTGAATATTTAAACCCAAAAGTATCAATTCAAAGAATTATAGGTAGAGTTCCAGAGGAAAATTCAATTTTTGCAAACTGGAACACAAGTTGGTGGAAGATAAAAGATATGATTGAAGAAAAAATGACAGATTTGGGAACATATCAGGGCAAAAAATTCAATTATTTAAACGGTGCTTTGTTAAAACCATTAAATGATTAAAAAAAGGTGATTGTAAATCGTGACAATCGCCTTTTTTATTTGTGAAACATTTAAAAATTATTTGTGTACAAAAAATTTTAATCCACATTTACAAATTCTTTAGACAACAAAAAAATATCAGACCCGATTAAGAGTCTGATATTTTATATATTTCATTAATTTCTATTCGTAATCTACAACGTCAACCCACTTAAGCAAGAATTCTCTTTCTTCCTTGTTACCTTTAACGCTCTGAGATGCAGCAACAATAGGTAACCAACCTTGAACATACTGTTTTGCAGTATCGCTCTTTTTACAGAAAGCGTTCATATATAATTCAGCAGCCTCTGTATCATTTGCAAGGCTAAAGAGTAAATAAGTTCTTGCAGCGTCAGCACTAGCATTACCTTGAGTAGCGTGTGACCAGTCAAGAATATAATAAGTTCCCTCAGGAGAGATAATTATATTACTTGGGTTAAAGTCACCGTGGCAAACCTTAACGTGTGTAGGCATACCCTCAAGACGAGTATGAAGTTCATATCTTGTAGTTGCGTCAAGACTTGTTTCAGAAATTTTTCTTTGCATTTTATCTTTAAGTTTATTAAGAAGAGGTGCACGTCTTGACTGAACATCAAGCTGAATATCAACAAACTTGTCAATATATTTAGGGAGATTAGCTCTATCCTCTGCCATAATTTGAGCAAGAGTTTTGCCCTCAACATAATCTAAAATGATAGCCCATTTTCCGTCAATCTTAGTAACTTCTTTAAGCTGAGGAATTGAAAGACCTGTTTCTTCAACTCTGGCTTGATTAAGAGCCTCATTTAAAATATCAGATTTAGAGAAACTTTCATCAAAAACTTTTACAGTATAATCTCCACATCTATAAATAACTTTATTTTTACGTTCTGCAATAATATTTTCCTTTTTAAGTTCAAGCTCCATTAAGATTACCCCCTTAGTATATATTATTCACCGTAGTATGCTTTTAAGTAAATTTCTTTGATTTCGCTCATTAATGGGTATCTAGGGTTAGCACCTGTGCATTGGTCATCAAATGCTTGTTCAACCATATCATCAAGAGTTTCAAGGAAATCTTTTTCTTCGATACCATAATCTTTGATAGTTTTCTTGATACCAACTCTGTCTTTTAATGCTTCAATTTTATCAATGAATTTTTCAAGAGTTTCTTCATCAGTTTTACCAACTACACCACAGAAGTTAGCACATTCAACATATCTTTCAAGAGTATGAGGATATTGATACTGGCTAAATGTACCCATTTTAGGAGGAACAGGGTTAGCATTGTATCTCATAATGTGAGAAATCAAAAGAGCATTAGCAACACCGTGTGGTAAGTGGTGGAAAGCACCAAGTTTATGAGCAAGAGAGTGACATAAACCTAAGAAAGCATTAGCGAAAGCCATACCGGCAAGAGTTGATGCAGTAGCCATTTTTTCTCTGGCAATCATATCTTTACCACCCATATCATAAGCAGCAGGAAGATAAGCAAATATATTTTTCATAGCTTTCAAAGCAAGACCGTCAGTATATTCAGTTGCCATAATTGACGCATAAGCCTCTAAAGCGTGAGTTAAAGCATCGATACCACTTGCACTTGTAAGACCTTTAGGTTGGTCTTTCATATTATCAGCATCAATAATAGCCATATCTGGAAGAAGTTCATAGTCAGCAAGAGGATATTTTGTTCCAGTTGTTTCGTCTGTGATAACAGCAAAAGGAGTAACTTCAGAACCAGTACCAGAAGAAGTAGGAATAGCTACGAAATATGCTTTTTCACCCATTTTAGGGAATGTATAAATTCTTTTTCTGATGTCACAGAAACGCATAGCCATATCAAGGAAGTTTACCTCTGGGTGTTCATAGAGAACCCACATAATTTTACCGGCGTCCATAGCAGAACCACCACCAAGAGCGATAATAACATCAGGTTCAAAACTTCTCATTTGTTCAGCACCGGCTTTTGCACAAGCAAGGTTAGGGTCTGGAGCAACGTCATAGAAGCATTTGTAAACAATACCCATTTCGTCTAACTTGTCAGTAATACCTTTAGTATATCCGTTTTTGTAAAGGAATGAGTCAGTAACGATAAATGCACGTTTTTTACCCATAACATTTTTCAATTCATCAAGTGCAACAGGCATACAGCCTTTTTTGAAATATACCTTTTCAGGTGCTCTAAACCAAAGCATATTCTCTCTCCTTTCGGCAACAGTTTTAATATTGATAAGATGTTTAACTCCAACGTTTTCAGATACAGAGTTACCGCCCCAAGAGCCACAACCAAGAGTAAGAGAAGGAGTAAGTTTAAAGTTGTAAAGGTCACCGATACCACCGTGAGAAGAAGGAGTATTGATAAGGATACGGCAAGTTTTCATAGCAGCAGCGTGTTTAGCCATTTTTTCTTTTTCAGCAGTGTTGATGTAAAGAGAAGAAGTATGACCGTAACCACCGTCAGCAACAAGCTGTTCAGCTTTTTTAATAGCTTCATCGAAATTATCAGCCTTGTACATAGCAAGAACAGGTGATAATTTTTCGTGTGCAAACTCTTCAGAGATGTCAACAGATTCAACTTCACCGATAAGGATTTTAGTAGCTTCAGGAACATCAACGCCAGAAAGAGCAGCAATAGTGTGGGCACTTTGACCTACTATTTTAGCATTTAAAGCACCATTTATAATAATAGTTTTTCTAACTTTGTCAAGTTCATCGCCTTTAAGGAAATAACAACCTCTGTCAGCAAATTCTTTTTTAACTTCGTCATAAATATCACCAACAACAGTAACAGATTGTTCAGATGCACAAATCATACCATTGTCGAAAGTTTTGGAATGAATAATTGAGTTTACTGCAAGTTTAACATCAGCAGTATCATCGATAATAACAGGAGTATTACCAGCACCAACGCCTAAGGCAGGTTTACCAGAAGAATAAGCAGCTTTAACCATACCAGGGCCACCAGTTGCAAGAATAATATCAGCGTTTTTCATAACTTCGTTAGTAAGTTCAAGAGAAGGAATATCAATCCAACCGATAATACCTTCAGGAGCACCGGCTTTAACAGCAGCCTCTAAAACAACTTTAGCAGCAGCGATAGTACTTTCTTTAGCACGAGGGTGAGGACTGATAATTATTGCATTTCTAGTTTTAAGAGCAATAAGAGTCTTGAAAATAGCTGTTGAAGTTGGGTTAGTTGTTGGAATAACCGCAGCGATAAGACCGATAGGCTCAGCGATTTTTTTGATACCATAAGCAGTATCTTCTTCGATAACGCCACAAGTTTTAGTATTTTTGTAAGCATTGTAAATATACTCAGATGCAAAATGATTTTTAATCACCTTGTCTTCAACGATACCCATACCAGTTTCTTTAACAGCAATTTTAGCAAGAGGGATACGTTGTTTGTTAGCAGCCATAGCAGCCTCAAAAAAGATTTTGTCAACTTGTTCTTGAGTGAAAGTAGCAAATTTTTTCTGAGCCTCTTTCATAGCTTTCATTTTTTCTGTCAACGCATCAAGGTTATCAATAAGCAAATTTTCTCCCATAAGTTAAATCATTCCTTTCAAGAAATTAAAATTTTAAAACAATGCGTTTGATTGTTATTTAATTAACAATTACTACTTAATATAAGTATAGCACATAAAAATAAAAATGCAAGAGTTTTTTTTATTTTTTAAGTAATTTTTTTGTAATATTTAGAATATAACTATATAAAACCTTGAAAATACGTTGAATTAATCATATTTTCAAGGCTTTAATAAAAAACAAATTCTACAGCAATTAAATACATTTTATAATTTAAAATACCAAATAATCATATTTTTTCATACTATAATCATGCAATATATTTAACAAAAATCAATCAAAAATCTTTATAGGTATAAAATCAAGAAAATCGGCCGAAACAAGAATAAAATTAATTCCGTCAACATCTCCTTGAAAGCTTGAATAAAAGCTATTTTCGCCGTGTAAATGTCCGTATATAACAGTTTCAACATTAAATTCTCTTAATGTATCAATAAATAAAGAGTTTTCTTTTTTATCATTTGTAGGAGGATAATGCAACATAACAATAAATCTGTCAAAACCACTTTTTTGGGCCAAATCAAGAGATAATTTAAGTCGCCCTACTTCTCTTTTGTAAATTTTTTCATCGTGGTCTGTGTAGTATGTATCGTTAGGACAAAGCCACCCTCTAGTTCCACATAAGGCAAATCCCCTATCCTTAAAAGGAATAAAATTATTTTTCATAAAAGTCATATCGGAATATAAATCATTTAGAGCAGATGTAGAGCCCCACCAATAATCGTGGTTACCAGACAAAAAAATTTTTTTACCAGTAAGATTATGAATAAAATTAATATCTGGTTCAAACTCCTGCATATTTTTCGCCCAAGAAATATCACCAGGAACAAGAACAACGTCATTTTCTTTAATTGTTTTAGACCAATTTTCTTTTATTTTTTGAGGGTGATTTTTCCAATTGTCACCAAAAATATCCATTGGCTTGTCCTTTGCAAAACTCAAGTGTAAATCAGAAATAGCATAAATACTCATCGTGTACCTCATTAAATATATTTAACTCTGTATAACTGAGCCATAACCTCAAGTTGTCTGTTAAATTCAAATAGCTTGTCCACGTTCCCCTCTTGATAAAGGTCAATAAACTTCTGGTTAAATTCGTTCATTTTTTCAACCTTAGCATAAAAATACAAATTATGTATATTGTTTATAATTTCATTCACAAGATTATTTTTAGTTCGTACAATTTTTTGAGCTTCAAGCAGTTCATCTCGAATAGTAGTCATTTCAGTATCAAGCATAAAGGCAGCCTCTGCACAAACTTGCAATCTTTCTTTAAGCTCATCTGGCATATTTCCGTTATACTTGTATCTAAGTGAATGTTCAATAGTTGCCCAAAAGTTCATAGCAAGCGTTCTAACTTGAATTTCGGCTTTAATATCTTTTTTACCCATAACGGTAACGATAGGATAATTAATTGTTATATGATAACTTCTGTAACCACTTTTTTTAGTATTTGTAATGTAGTCTTCTTCTTGTAAAACTTCAAGGTCATCTCTTTCACGGATAATAGAAACGACTTTGTCAATATCTTCAACAAAACGACAAATAATTCTAACACCTGAAATATCTTCAAGTTTGTCAAAAATAGACTCCATAGGGATATTTCTTTTGTTAGCCTTGTCTATTATACTTGCAATCGCTTTAACTCTACCGTCAACCTGTTCTATAGGTGAATGTAACCCTTGTGTTTTAAATTCTCTTTTTATACTATTAAATTTAACAATAAGTTCATCAACAACTTGTTCATAAGGAAGTAAAACTTCTTTCCAGTTTAAAATATCCATAGTAATCCCCCACCTTTGCTAGTCATTTGTAAACACTAACTAAATAAAAATACAATTCAAAAAAATTAGCGTTCATATTAAGTATATTATAACATTATATTATTTATATTTCAATTAAGTTTAAACAGATTGAACAAAGAATTTACTTTTTAGAATTAGTTTTTTCAACCATACTTAAAAAAGGGTACGGGTTAATAGCAAAATTTTCCTTACCAAAATCAATTTTAGGATAAATTCCGATATGTAAATGTACAGGGAATTGCCCCGTTGTTCCCTCTGTACCATATCCACTATCACCCATATATCCAATTATATCTCCACTCTTTATATTTTCGCCTTCGGAAATATTACTTTCAAATGAGTTTAAATGGGCGTAATAATAATAGTTTCCACTTTCTGAAACAATTCCTACGTTATACCCGCCAAGCTCATTCCAGTTTGCATTTTGAATTTTTCCGTCAGTCATAGAAACGATAGGGATACGCCCTCTTATATTTTCTTTGTCCATAATGTCACAACCTTCGTGTATTCTGTCACCTCCATAAGTTCTACTACCACCCCAACTGTCACTATAAATATAATCATTAAAATACTTTGAATTTATAGGAAAACATTTTATTTCATTTATAATGCTGTTAAATAAATCATAATATTTTCGTATTTCATCATAATTATATTTCGCCTTTATTTTATCATAATTCATAATAAAATTTTGTTCAATTTTGTCGTCCGTTTCAATTTTATTTTCAAAAAAATGGTTTTCCAGAGAGTAATATGTAAGAAGTTCAGAAAAATCCATTTCATATTTTGTAGAAAAACTTTTTATTTTGTTTATAACGTCAGATGAAATTTTTAACGAGGCAATATTTTCGGTTTTTATATCCTCTATATTTTCCTTATCAACAAAAAAATAAAATCCTAATATAATGACTATTACACCAATTATATAAATCTTTATTTTATAAGCAATTTGTTTGTTATATTTTTTATGCTTGTATCTTTTCATTGTAATAACCCACTCTACTAAAATTGTATTAATAAAGTTTATTTTAAAAGATTACAATTTATTAAAAAAATTCAAAAGTATTTCCAAATAAAAAACACGCCTAAAATGAACACAAATGAACATTTTAAACGTGCAAATTCAATACAACTAAAAATTAAAACTTAAAACTTAAACTTAATACCGATAGAATTAAGTAAACTATATAACTTATGTACAGGCAACCCAACAACCGTATAATAATCACCGTCTATCTTTTCGATGAACACAGCTCCCTTACCTTGAATAGCGTAAGAACCAGCCTTATCAAGAGGTTCTTCTGACTCTATATAGTTAAGAACTTCACTATCAGTCAATGTTGTCATATATACGTCTGTTTTATCAAAATCAGTTTCAACCGTCAAATTGTCACCCGATTTATAAAAAACGCTCAAACCTGTATAAACGCTGTGTTTATTTCCCTGAAGCAAACGAAGAGTTTTAAAAGCATCTTTTTTATCTTCTGGCTTTCCGAGTATCTTGTCATTATAAACAACAACTGTATCTGCACCAATAACAACAAAATCATCTTGGTAATCTATACTATCAAAAACAGCTTTAGCTTTTTTCTCAGCTAAAATTTTGACATATTGTTTAGGTGAACATTTTTCAGAAACATTTTCATCTGCATCGCTTTCGATAATTTCAAAATCAAGACCAATTTGATTTAAAATATCACGACGTCTTGAAGACGCTGAAGCTAAAATAAACTTAGGCATCTATATAATCTCCTTTATACTATAAAATCAAAGTTTATTTTCAAGTTGATTTTTAATTTTTTCAACGCCATTGCCAATAAGTTCAAGACCTTTGATTTCGTTAGCAATAGCCTCAATACATTTTTTGCTGTGAATACTTGTTTTATTAACAGAATTACCGATATTAGCAGTGAAATTCTGAATTTTTGAAACAGTATTTTTAGATTGTTCAGAAAGATTTCTGATTTCACCAGCAATAATTGTGAAGCTCTTTCCTTGTTCTCCAGCTCTTGCAGCTTCGATAGATGCGTTGAAACTAATCATCTGTGTTTCGTCAGATATAGATGAAACGAGTTTTGCAACATTGTTGATTTCTTTAAGAAGTTTAGTAATCTTGTCAATTTCAGAGATAAGTTCATTCTGGCTTTCTTTAAGCATTTCAGAATCTTCATAGAATTTCTTTAATACCTCTTTAATACCCATAACTTGCTCTTCAATTACTTCAGTATTCTTCTTAAGTTGTGAATTGAGTAAATTCTGCTCACAAACTTTGTTAGCTATAAGACCTAATAAGTTAGCAGCACCTCTTACCTGTTTATCTGTTAAAACAGGAATCTTGTTTACAGCTTCAACATAAGCGTCACCGTCTATACCAAGTTCACGAGCAACTCCTCTGAAATAGTTTTCATCAGGTTCGTGAGTAAGAACTTGACCACCAATAATACTAGCGATATGTACACCTTCAACAACGATAGGAACACCAAAGTCAGTAAGTCCAGCGTGACAAGGATAAACAGCAGGTCGACCAGTGGCAGATGCTTCCTCTCCACCTTTTCTGTCGCACTCTTCACATCTTCTAAGACCTTCAGAACAACCTCTTGTATGTTTCATACAGAAATCGTGAAAATTACTTGGTTGAGTTATTCCAACCCCGTTAAGGTCAACAGAAATGGCAGCCATACCCGTTGCGTCAGAAAAAGCATCTTGAATTTGTTGAAGATAGTTAATATCAATTAAATCTTTCAATTGTAAATCTTTAATGTTCTCTTCCATAGTTAATTCTCCTTTTATAAAAAAATTATAAATATATTTTTAATAAATAAAAGTAACTCTTTAAAAACACATCAAAAAATAAATTATGTAAAAATGCACAAATAACAATCTTCACTAATTATACATTATTCCTAGACAAATTTCAACAAAAAATTTATACAAAAATACATTTAGTTATTATTTTTATAAAAGCTACATCAAAATTATTAAATAATCATTTTCGCCCGTATAAACAATTTTGATGTAGCAAAAAATCTATACTAAGTTCAAAGTATTAGAATATTTTGTATAAAACTTTGTCTCTTGGATTGTTTATCTGTGCTTGAGCAGCAGCAAGTCTAGCGATAGGCACACGATAAGGAGAACAAGAAACATAAGTAAGTCCAACGTTATGACAAAATTCAATACTAGCAGGGTCGCCACCGTGTTCACCACATATACCAAGTTTTATATCAGGGCGAACGCTCTTACCTTTTTCAACTGCCATTTTAATAAGTATACCAACACCATTTTTATCAAGTCTAGCAGTAGGGTCACCCTCAAAAATATGTTTAGAAACATAATCATTTAATATTTTACCTGCGTCATCTCTAGAAAGACCATAAGTCATTTGAGTAAGGTCGTTAGTACCAAAAGAGAAGAACTCAGCTTCTGTTGCAATTTCATCAGCAAGGAGAGCAGCTCTAGGAATTTCAATCATAGTACCAACAGAATATTCAATTTTAACATCAGAATTTTGAATAATTTCGTCAGCAACAGAAACAACGATATTTTTAACATATTTAAGTTCTTTTATCTCACAAATAAGAGGTATCATAATTTCGGCTTTAATATCAAAACCTGTTTTTCTCTTAACGTTGATAGCAGCTTCAATAATTGCTCTTGTCTGCATTTTAGCAATTTCAGGATAAGTTACTGCAAGACGGCAACCTCTGTGTCCCATCATAGGATTTATTTCGTGTAAATTTTTAGCTTTGATTTTAAGCTCAGAAACTGGTTTACCTAACAATTTAGAAACATCTTCAAACTCTTCGTCAGTCTTAGGTAAAAATTCGTGTAAAGGTGGGTCAAGAAGACGAACTGTAACAGGTCTACCCTCCATAACTTCATAAATTCCCTCAAAATCAGCTTTTTGGAAAGGAAGAAGTTCATCAAGAGCTTTAATTCTTTCTTCTTCAGTATCACTCAAAATCATAGTTCTCATTTTAGCAATTCTAACTTCATCAAAGAACATATGCTCTGTACGTATAAGACCAATACCCTCTGCACCAAATTTAAGAGCAGTTTTTGCATCTTTTGGAGTATCAGCATTTGTACGAACTTTAAGTTTTCTAACTTCATCTGCCCAAGACATAAAAGTTCCAAAGTCTCCAGAAATTTCAGGGACAACAGTTTTTATATCTTCGCCGTAAATATTGCCGGTTGAACCATCTATAGAAATATAATCTCCCTCTCTAAACGTTCTTCCACCAAGTTCAAAATATTTTTCTTTTTCATTTATTTTAATAGCTTCACAGCCGGAAACACAACATCTGCCCATACCTCTGGCAACAACGGCAGCGTGGGAAGTCATACCACCACGAACAGTAAGAATACCTTCAGCAACAGCCATACCTTCAATATCTTCAGGAGATGTTTCAAGTCTAACCATAACAGCTCTTTCTTTGTTTTCAACAAGTGCTTTTGCATCTTCGGCAGAGAAACAAACTTTGCCGGCAGCAGCACCAGGAGATGCAGGAAGTGCATTACCAATAGGTGTAGCATTTTTAAGAGCCTCTACATCAAACGTTGGGTGAAGAAGCTGGTCAAGCTGAGATGCCTCAACTTTAAGAAGTGCCTCTTCTTTTGTTATAAGTTTTTCGTTCACTAAATCGATGGCAATTTTAAGAGCAGCTTTTGCAGTCCTCTTTGCATTTCTTGTCTGTAAGAAATATAATTTGCCTTTTTCAATAGTAATTTCCATATCTTGCATATCTTTGTAATGCTTTTCAAGTTTATCGGCAAATTCAACAAATTGGTCATATATTTCAGGCATATCATTTTTAAGTTCAGCAAAAGGTTTAGGAGTACGTACACCGGCAACAACGTCTTCACCTTGTGCGTTAATCATATACTCACCATATATTTCTTTTTCACCTGTTGCAGGGTTTCTTGAGAAAACAACACCAGTACCAGAAGTTTCACCCATATTACCAAATACCATACTTTGAACACTTACAGCTGTACCCCATTCATAAGGGATTGCTCTTTCTTTTCTGTAGTAGTTTGCTCTAGGGTTATCCCAAGAACGGAAAACAGCACAAACAGCCTCAAATAATTGTTCTTTAACATCATAAGGGAAATCTTTTCCCTGGTCATTTTTATATATTTCTTTAAATTTTTGGGTAACATTTTTCCAGTCATCAGCATCAAGGTCAAGGTCGCCTGTTGCACCTTTTTCCTTTTTATATTCATCAAGATATTCTTCAAATTTCTTTTTAGATACGCCAATAACAACATCAGAGAACATCATAATAAATCTTCTGTATGAGTCATAAGCAAATCTTTCGTTGTTAGTTTCTCTGGCAAGTGCTTTAACTGTGTCATCATTAAGACCAAGGTTAAGAACGGTATCCATCATACCAGGCATAGAAACTCTACTTCCAGAACGAACAGAAACCAAAAGGGGATTTTTAACATCTCCAAGAATTTTTCCTGATATTTCTTCAAGTTTTCCAAGAGCGATAGAAATTTGTTCTTTTATATTTTCAGGAAGAGTCTTTCCTGATTTGTTATATTCAGAACAAGCCTCACTCGAAACGATAAATCCCTGTGGCACAGGGAGTCCAATTTTTGTCATTTCTGCAAGATTAGCACCTTTTCCCCCAAGAATATCTCTCATAGAACTATCGGCTTCAGAAAACATATATACAAATTTCTTATTCATAGTAAAACCTCCCTATCTTATGAAATATTTAATTTCAAAATCATAAGTATGTCTGCAAAATTCAAAATATGTATGATTTTTACTTGCGTTAATTATAACACATAATATAAAATAAAACAACATAAAATACAAAAAATTGTGCATAAAATCTAAAAGAATGAATATATAAATCAAATTTATGCAAAATAACCAAAAGAAAATAAAAAAAGCATATTCGAAATATTATTTATGTAAATAGTTCAAAATATGCTTTCATCTATGTTATTTTAGGTATTTTCGCATTTGCTACTATGGGCTATTAATTAAAAGTTTTCAAAAATTTTTTAGCCTTAGAATTAACTTTGTTAAGGCTTTTTATAGCTCTGTTTTGTTCAAGTAAAACTTCTGTAAGCTGTTTTGCAATTTTGTTATAATCAGAGTTACATTTAAAAATTGAGTTTGAAAGATTTTTCATTGAATTTTTATCATAAATAAGAGATAAACTTTCTTTTATAGCTTCACCCTCTGTTTTTTGAATTTCAGAGTAATCAGCATAAGCTTTTATTTGAGCTTTAGAAAAGCTTTTTCCATAAAAAGAAAATACATCTAAATGAGTTTGAACTTTTTGAGCCAAATTTTTATTTTCAGAAAGATGAGATTTAAGTCTTCTTGAATTTTCATCTAAGTACTCCATAAGACAGTTTATGTCATTGACATTAATTTTACTTAAGTCATAAGTACATCTTAAAATCATTCTTATAATAGATTGTTGAGTTTTTGATAATTTTAAAGCAAATTGGTTTGAAGATAAGTTTGATAAGGAAATAGTAGTTGTCATATAAGTGCCTCCTTTAATAAGCAATCAAATTTTTTATTTATAATCAATTAAGTAATCTTTCTTTATCTCTTTCTATAATAAGATTATACAGCATATTTGTAAATTAAATATGAACAAGCGGTTAAATTTGTATTAAATTATTCTAATCCACTCAAAATATAATGTATAAATAGTTAAATATGCATAAATACTAACTATAAAATTGTATTCATAGGAGGCAAAGTTTATGAAAAAAAATAAATTTTCGTTTTCAAAAGGATTTTTAATTAGTATAATATTCTTTTCATTTTTCAAATGTGTATATTCTTTAGCATTGTATTTATATAATCTTTCAATTTCCCGTTCGGACAAAACATTTTTAACAAAATATATAGATTTAACAGATAAAGAGAAAGAACTTATGGACGAAGACAAAAATAATAAAGCGATTAATTACTGGAAAGAACACACACCGTCAAAATTATATAATATATTGAGTTACGATAATAAACTGCTCTATGGAAAAGTTTATGTACAAGAAAACTTTTCAAACAAAACAGCAATACTTGTACACGGATATTGTGGAAGTGGAGATGTAATGAACTATGCAGCAAAAAGATTTTATGAAAAAGGATTTAACGTAGTGTTGCCGGATTGTAGAGGTCACGGACATAGTGAAGGCAGTTATATAGGTATGGGTTGGCACGATAGAAAAGACGTTTTGATGTGGTGTGAAAAAATAATAAAGGCAAATAAAGATGCAGAAATAGTTTTGTATGGCGTATCAATGGGTGCAGCGACGGTAATGATGGTATCCGGTGAAACATTGCCACCAAATATAAAATGTATAGTTGAAGATTGTGGATATACTTCTGTATACGATGAATTTAAATATCAACTAAAAAATATGTATAGATTTATACCTACATTTCCGATTCTTGATATAGTTGGAATGTTGTGTAATTTCAGAGCAGGATATAGCTTCCGAAAAGCGTCAGCATTAAAGCAAATAAAAAAATGTAAAGTACCTGTACTTTTTATTCACGGAGGGAATGACAAATTTGTTCCAACAGAAATGGTATATAAACTTTTTGAAAATGCAAATTGTAAAAAAGATATATTAATTATAGAAAATGCAGGTCACGGTGTAGCGGCAATGATTGATAACAAAAAATATTGGGGACGAGTTTTTGAATTTATAAATGAAAACTTAAATTCTCAAGCAAATTAGAAAGTTATCAAAAGTCATAACTACCGGCTTATCCGGTGGCTTGAGATAGCCCCATAACGCTTAGTACCGGTTTGTGCTACTCTCACTCTGAAACTTACAATCTTATTTATATTACTTGTGCTGCCTTTGGGCAGCACTTTTTTATTGTATAAGAGAACCCTGAGGCTTTGCCTCAAGGTTCAAAAGATTTAAAAAGTCGTTATAGTAACTGTCCTTGTATCGTTGTCCCATTGAACATTTGCGTCAAAAACCTCAGAAACAGCACGTAAAGGAACAAGAGTTCTGGAATTGATAATTTTAGGAGCAACATCAAGTACAATTGTGTCAGTACCATTTACATATATGTTAGGGCTTCCAATTTTCATAATAATTTCTTTTTTATCATTGACAGCACGAATATTTTCTGTTTTGTCAAACCATTCAACATCTGCCCCAAGTGCCTCAAAAATCGCACGCATAGGAACAAGAGTTCTAGAATTTTCAATTATAGGCTGTTGGTCAAATGAAATTTTTTGACCGTCAACAATAACGGTTATTTCATCACTTTGATTTTTGTTTGCGTTTGCGTTTGCATTTGCATTTGTGTTTGTATTCGTACTTGTAGTTGTTTCCGTACTGGTGTTTGAAGACCCAGAAACTTTTGAATACTGAGCTTTGATTATATCTTTAAGCACAGGAAGTTTCTTTAAACTGTTGTATGTGAAATGGATTTCCCCTTTAACAACACTATTAGACTCATTAAGTTCCAATTCTTTTTTTATATCATTTCCGTTGTAAAAAGGACTTGTTGAATTAGCTCCAACACATTTGTAATCAGCCATACCTATGTAAAGTTTTGTTCTGCTGTCTTTAACAACATCACTCCACCAGTTCACAAGAATTTGATAATCAGAACCTTTTTGACCAATATACCAATATATTTGAGGAGCAATATAATCAATCCAACCCTCTGATGCCCATTTTCTGGTATCAGCGTATGAGGCATAGTATGCTTCACTTCCACTTGTATCGCTTCCAAGTGCATTAGATGATTTATTTGCCCAAATACCGGCAGGACTTACGCCAAATTCAACAGAGTCGTTAGCCTCGTGAATTTGTCTATACATTTCTCTTATAAAATAACTAACGTTGTTTCTTCTCCAGTCATCTTTTGATGAAAAGCCACTTCCGTACTGTTTAAAAGCAGCGTCATCGTTAAAATCTTTTGCCGGATAAAAATAATCATCAATATGTATAGCGTCAACATCATAATTTTTAACTATCTCAACAGCACCGTCAATTATAAGTTGTCTTACTTCAGGAAGTGCAGGGTTATAGTAATAACTGTCTTTTCCGTTAGCAGTATATTTTACAACATAAGATTTATTAAGTTTTGCCGGATTATTGTCTGCCATTTTAGCATAAACATCTTGTCCGGAAGTAACACTACCGGAAACTCTAAAAGGATTCAACCAAGCGTGAAGCTCTATATTTCTTTTGTGAGCCTCTGAAACCCAGTATTCGAGTGGGTCAAACCCATTGTCCGGAGCAACACCCTCTGTACCGGAAATATATCTACTCCAAGGGAATATATCAGATTTATAAAAAGCATCTGACATAGGTCTAACTTGAAGAATAACGGCATTTATACCCATATCTTGACACTCATTAAGTATTGTATCAGCTTCTTTTTTTAAAAATTCAGAGCTAGATGTATTTTGGCTAGGATAATCAAGATTATAGATAGTTGAAACCCAAAGACCTCTAAATTTTTCGTTTGAAGTAACAACTGTAGTTGTGTTTGTAGAATCTGTAATACTAATGTCATTAATAACATCAGTTTCACTTGCTGAAACTGTTTCGACAGAAGTATTATTAGAGGCAAAAGAAACGCCCAAAACGGCAAAAATACATATAGCACTTATGAGCATTTTAAAATTAAATAAAGTATTTTTCAATTAACTCAACCTTTCTTAATTTTTTCTATTTCATAGTAATCAAGTTTAGCAGTAGTAATAGTTTTGAATTCAATTTTTCCAGAATACTTTTCTTCAATAGATTTATAATCATCATTTTTTCCTTTAAAAGCATTTATAACTTTTTGATTTGAGGATAAAACAACAGTATTATAAATAGTTGATGAAAATATGGAACATATTTCATTTTTGATTTTGTCAGCAATATAAAGCTCATTGTAAACAAAACCATTTCCGGCACAAGCTGGGCATTGACAAGTCAGCATTTTAAAAATAGGTTGTCTTACCTTTTTTCTGGTAATCTGCATAAGTCCAAGTTCAGTCATACCAACTACGGTAACGCCGACTCTATCTTTTTTTACTTCATTTTCAAGAGCTTCTTTAACTTTTTTTCTGTCAGATGCTAATTTCATATCTATAAAGTCAATGATAATCATACCAGAAAGATTTTTAAGTCTTATCTGTTTAGCTATTTCAACAGCAGCCTCCATATTAGTTTTTAAAACTGTTTCATTATGATTTTTTTTAGAATTTTTTCCTGTATTGACATCAATAACGACACACGCTTCAGCATAATCAAAAATCAGAAATCCACCGCATTTTAACCAGATTTTATTATGTAATGCTTTTTCAACTTGTTTTTCAACGAAATAATTTTCAAACATAGGAACAGGTTCGTTATAATATGTAACCTTACCTATTCCATCATATTCATTGACAAATTTATTATATTCAGATATTTCGTTAATAATAACCTCGTCTGTTTCATTTTTAATTAAGTCGCGTATACTTTTACTTGTTTCACTATCAGATTTATAAATTTCTGCCGGAGCTTTTAAAAACTTCCCTCTTTCTATGACATCATCATATGTTTGAATAAGAGTTTTTGCCTCATCAATAATAATATTTTCGTCAATTCCAACACAATTAGTACGCATTATAACACCCAACTCGTATGGAACATCAGAAATTATTTTTTCACCAATTTCAGAAAGTTTTTTTCTTTCGGCTTCATTTTCTATTTTTTTAGAAATATTTATACCTTTATCATTAAAAAGTAATACTATATATTTACCGGAAAAAGTAAGCATACTACTTACCGTAGGACATTTTTCATCTGTTCCTTCTTTGATTATTTGAACAACGATTTCCTGACCACATTTTATTTGAAGTTCATTTTTCTTTGTTATTTCGTTATATTTGTAAATACATTTTTCTTTATTGTCAGTTAGGTGTAAAAAGGTATTTCTGGAATTTCCAATATCAATAAAAGCAAATTGACTAGGGAGAATTTTTTTAACAACACCTGTATAAATACTACCAACAGAAAACCCCTTGTTTTTTTCTTCTATAATGAGTTCAACAAGTTCACCATTTTCAACAACAGCAGTTCTAAAAAATCCGGATAAACAATCAATAAGTATTTTTTTCAAGTAAACACCCCCATTTCTGTCATTTGCTAAAAATAAATATCTTAAACTTTTTTACAAAACATAAAACGAATCTATAACGCTACAAATTTTCCGTTATCACTTCTATATAGTTCCAATCTTTTATATTCAACCTTTAAAGGTTCATAATCCCTTTGAATATAGCCATATATATATTTAACTAAAAGTTCAGCTTTAAGATTTTTTTGACTACCTGTTGATATAACAGTTTTAAAAGCAGTATTTCCATTTTTTCCCTCGATTTCTTCAATAGAGAAAATATCAGGTTTTATATCAACAACTTTTGTTTTGTGCTTGCTAGTTCTTTCGATTTCAAGAGTTTCTTGACCAAGCATATTTAAAATCACATTAGAGAAGTCATCAATTTTATCATTAAGATAAATTTCATATAGAGCAGCTTCAACAACAGCAGCACAGCTTTTATCATCTTTTGTAAACTTTCGTACATCAAGAATATCAATACCGTCAGGCATAGCAGAATTAAGTTTTTCTTTTATAATATCTTCCGAAACCTCTTCTTTAAGTTCAATATCAACATACTCGCCGACACTAGCCATACCAAGTGGCAAAGGAATAGCGAAACCAATAAGTTGATGAGGATTAAACCCATTAGAATAAGCAATAGGTATTCCAGCACGTTTAATTGCTCTTTGAAAAAGTTTAAGCAAATCAAGGTGTCCGACAAAACGAACTTTGCCAACCTTAGTAAATTTAATTCTGTACTTCATAACAGACACCTCCACCAAAACTTTTAGCACCGCACATAGCACATTCAGTCCTACAATTCAAAGTAATTTGTTCTTTAAGAGCTTTTTCCATTTCATTAATAAAGAATTTTTTAGAAACACCAATAGAGATAAAATCCCAAGGTAAAATTTCATCATATTCACGTTGTCTATTTGCATAGAAAGCCATATCAAGACCGGTTTCTTCAAAAGCCTCAACCCATAAATCATATTTAAAGAAATCGTTCCAACCATCAAATTTAGCACCTTTTTCCCAAGCTCTAACGATAGCTTTAGCGACTTTTCTGTCACCTCTGGCAAGGACACCTTCCATAGAGCTTAATTGTACTTCGTGATAATTAAACTTAACTTGTTTTCTTTCCATACTTGTTTTAACAAGTTTTTGTTTTGCCATAAATTCTTTAAAAGTTGCCTGTGGTGACCATTGGAAAGGAGTAAAAGGCTTAGGAACAAAACAAGACGAACTAACGACAACAGAAACAGCTCTGTTTCTTTTTTCTTTAGGAATTTCATAATATTTATCAACAATAGCAGAAGACAATTTTGCAATTCCTTTCAAATCTTCTTCTGTTTCTGTTGGAAGTCCAACCATAAAATATAATTTAACTCTGTCCCAACCACCCTCAAAAGCAAGCGAACAGCCTCGTAAAATTTCCTCTTCAGTTATACCTTTGTTTATAACATCACGAAGCCTTTGAGTTCCGGCTTCAGGTGCAAAAGTAAGACTGGATTTTCTAACTTCTTGAACTTTCTTCATAAGATCAAGAGAGAAAGCGTCTATTCTCAAAGATGGCAAAGATATATTGATATTTTCTTTTGAAAATTTATCAATAAGACCTTCAGCAAGTTGTTTAAATCCACGGTAATCGCCGGTACTAAGGCTAGTCAAAGAAATTTCTTCGTGACCGGAATATTTAACAAGATTATCTGCCCTGTTTAATAAATTTTCCGGACTTCTCTCTCTAACCGGTCTATAGACATATCCAGCTTGACAAAATCTACAACCACGGATACAACCTCTAAAAACTTCCATAGTAACCCTATCGTGAACCGTTTCGATAAGAGGAACAAGCTGTTTTTCCGGATAGAATACAGAATCTAAGTCATCAACAATAACTTTTCTAACTTTTTGAGGTGCGTCTTTATGATTTGGTGTAAATGATTCAATTTCGCCATTTTCTTTGTAAGTAACATCATAGAAGCAAGGAACATAAATTCCGGCAACTTTTAATGCTTTGGCAAGAAATTCTTTTCTGGTCCCACCATTTTTTTTATGTTCTTTGTATAAATCCATAAGTTCATCATAACTAACTTCACCCTCACCTATATAGAATATATCAACAATATCAGCAAGTGGTTCAGGGTTATATGCACAAGGACCACCGGCGATAATAATAGGGTCGTTTTCGCCTCTGTCTTTGGACCATATAGGTATACCAGCCAAGTCAATCATATTTATAACGTTAGTGTAACTCATTTCATATTGTAAAGTAAAACCAACAAAATCAAATTTATTTAATGGAGTTTCTGTTTCAAGAGAAAAAAGAGGTATATTTTCCTCTCTCATAATATCTTCCATATCGTGCCAAGGGGCAAAAGCTCTTTCGCAATACATATCATCACGTCTGTTAAAGAAATAGTATAAAATCTGTAAACCAACGTGACTCATACCAACCTCATAGACATCAGGGAAACAAAAAGCAAACCTTATATCAACATCAGCAGGATTTTTTTTAACCATATTAACTTCATTACCAATATATCTTGCAGGTTTTTCAACCCTTAGCAATATATCATCTCTCATCAAAAAGCACTCCTATTCTGTTTTTTCAAAATCAGCGATAAACATAGCGTCACCAAAGCTAAAAAATCTATATTTTTCATCAACGGCAACTTTGTATGCATTAAGAACATTTTCCCTGCCGGCAAGAGCAGAAACCAACATAATAAGTGTTGATTCCGGCAAATGAAAATTAGTTATAAGTGAATCAATTATTTTAAATTTATAACCTGGGTAAATAAATATATCAGTCCAACCGCTACCGGCTTTAATAAAACCGTTTTCATCAGCAACAGACTCAAGAGTTCTTGTGCTTGTTGTTCCAACAGATATAATTTTCCCACCGTTTTTCTTCGTTTCGTTTATAATATCGGCTTGCTCTTGTTCGATAGAATAAAACTCTGAGTGCATTTTGTGGTCTAAAATATCATCAGCTTTAACAGGTCTAAAAGTACCAAGACCAACGTGTAAAGTAACAGTTGCAATATTAACACCCTTTTGACGTAATTCATCAAGCAACTCAGGTGTAAAATGTAAACCGGCAGTCGGTGCAGCGGCAGAGCCGTTATGTTTTGCATAAACTGTTTGATACATATTTTTATCTTCAAGTTTTTCTGTTATATAAGGTGGCAAAGGCATTTGTCCAAGAACGTCAAGAATTTCCTCAAATATTCCGTCATATTCAAATTTAACAATTCTGTTGCCCTCGTCAACAATATCAGAAATTGTTGCTTTAAGAAGACCATTTCCGAAAATAACAGTATCGCCAATTTTTGCTTTTCTACCCGGCTTAACTAAAGTTTCCCAAGTATCCTTATCTATTCTTTTAAGTAAAAGAATTTCAACTTTAGCACCTGTTTCTCTTTCGCCAATAAGCCTTGCAGGCAAAACTTTAGTATCATTTATAACAAGGCAATCACCTTTATTTATATAATTTGTAATATCTCTAAAAATTTTATGCTCGATATGACCGGTTTTTTTATCAAGCATAAGAAGTTTTGCAGCAGCTCTGTCTTGCAAAGGAGTCTGTGCAATATATCCGTCAGGTAAATCAAAATAAAAATCACTTTTGTTCATTGTAAAGACCTTTCTTTTCTATATATAGTTATTTAACGTCAATACCCGTATAATAATGTTTTAATATATCGACGTAATTAAAACCTTTTTCGGCAAGTGCCTTAGCACCATATTGGCTCATACCTACACCGTGTCCCATACCTTTTCCATAGAAAACAACATCACCACTAACAGGGGTAAAAGCATTATCAGATGAATTTCCAACTGTAACAGATGTTTTTGTAATTTTATCATAGGCTTTTGTACTTGATGAACCAATAACATTTATTTTATCCAATTTTGAAAAATCAAAGCTGTTCTCTTTGCTATCAATACTTTTTAGATTAGCAAGTTCTGTTATATCTTCAGAATCATTTCCCATAATAAAAACTTTTGTATTGTTTTCAACAGTTTTATTTTCAGTAGAATTAGGACTCATAGAGAAATTTCTACTATATAAACTTCCGTCAGATGATTTAGAGAAAAACGTTCTAATCTTTTCTTTTTCTAAAGTAATGTTTCCGGCAGTTCCCTCAATAACAAGGGCATTAACTCTGCCATTATTGTCTTCTGAACTAATAAATACGTTGTTCACTGTTCCAACATCTTCACCATTTGCCCTAACAATGTCAGTAAGTTCAGAAAAAGAGAAACTTCTTGTCCAAACTTTGCCTTCCTTTTCGTCAGAGTCATCAACAGATTTAAGATAAGGTGACTCAAACCCCCAAACATCATAAGCATCAGCAGTATAACCGCCGCTTGATGCAAAGAAGTTTGTTTCAACTATTTCACCATTGTAGTATATGTATACACCTTTTGTTTCATCGACAGCTAAATTACTGTTTTCGCCCTCAACAGAAACACCCTTATAGCCTTGACAATGTGTAGAATCACACAAGTCATAAGGTTCATTAGCGTGTTTACCGTACCCTAAATCAAACTGGGCAGTCA
>CABVAP010000021.1 GCA_902496345.1 uncultured Eubacteriales bacterium | reverse complement strand
GCTCTAAATATGTGCTAAAAATCAGTTATTATTTATAAGTTAGTGCTTATGGGGCTTTGCCCCACGGTCTTTTACCCCTACAACTTCTAATTTCCCAACTACCCCATTAAAATATACTCTTCAACCTGTTTATTTCCTCAGAAAAATTACCGTATATTTCTTGTGCCTGTTCAAAATATTCAAATGCCTTCTCTTTTTCATCGTCCTTGTTTGCATTAAAACATAAAACAGCCGTTTCGTGTAAAAGATTGTGATATTTTTCAGCAGTTTTAAAAGAATTAGCTAAAATCGGATTTTCCCCTTTTAACTTTTCAAGCCATTTTCCAAATTTACAAGTTTTCGGATTGCTTATATTTTGTAATTCAAGTGTTTCAAAATTTTGAATCATATTGTAAAGCCTACCTGTAAAAATAAGGTGGTCTGTATCATATACCTCAAGTAGTTCACTGTTAGAAAGACAACTTTTTCCTTTAACATATTTTGTTCTAATTTTGTCAACAGAACGGCTTATGACATACATATCTTTTCCCGGTTCTCTACAGCGAGTTGAAAGTGTTTCAGAATCACCTGCAATTGTAAGCATATTTTCCGTAAAAGTTTTTGTAGAATCATTTTGTAGATTGATGTGACTATAAAGTTTTGAAATTTCATTTATAACATTTTGCATATTGTCTGCCATTTTTTGAACAAACTGTTCAGTTTTATATGTTGAACTTTTTCCTGATTCAAGCGAATTTTTCAAATCATCAAGTTGGCTAACAAGCTCTTGAATATCGTCTAAAATTTCGATAATAAATTGATTAACTCTTCCGACTGTTTTTTGGGTATCTAATGAAAGTCTACCAATCTCATCAGCAACGACACCAAAGCCCTTTCCATTAGATGAACGAGATGCCTCAATTTTTGCATTCAAAGACAAAATTTGTGTTTGCTCAGCTATGTCACTTATAAGCTTTAAAATATCCGTTATAGCTTCAGATTTTTCAGAAAACTTTTTCATAGCATCAGCTGCCACTTCAACAGCAGAACAACTTTGATTTACATTCAAAAAAGTTTCATTAATTGCGTCCTTTGATAAAATAGAATTTTCATAAGCTTCAGCTGTATCTTTATTTATCGTATTTAAAATCACTTCACTATCAGCTATTGACTGTGAAATATTAATACATACATCAGCTGCACCACTCAGGCTGTTTCTTTGGTGTTCAACTATTTCAAGCATAGATTGAACATTGCCACAATTTCCAATAGTTTGCATAGACTTATTCAGTTCCATAGCTGTTTCGTTGCAACATCTGTAAAAGTTTTCAACAAAATTGTTGTATGAACGAGCAAGTTCTTTGTCTGTAAAATTATTTTCATCACAAAATTCAAATTTTCCATCAGCAGCAGAGTTTATTAATGAAATAAGTTTATTTCTGTCTGAATTTCTTTTTCTTTTAAAAATATTAGTAATATCAATCATAATTTATGTCAATTCCCCCTTAAAGACAAAAAACCATATCTAATTATAACAAAATATGAATACAAGTTCAATTTATTTTTGAGTATTTTTCATTATTTATTACAAACGGCAATAGTTATATTAAAAAAACAGAGCTACCTTTTATCAGATAACTCTGTTAATTATTAACAATTATAAAGTTTTATCCCACGAATTTAATATTTCATCACAATCATCAATATCGTCTTTATCTACGGCAGTTCGTAAAGATTTTATGTAATCTTTCCAAATAGAAAACTCATCAGGAACATCATATTTTTCCATTTTGGAAACTACTTCGTCAAGAATAAGACTGTCAAAACTATCAATCGCATCTCTAAGTTCAACAAGCAATTCTTTTGCAATTTCAGTTGTTATAAAGTTCGATTCTTCTTTTGTTTCTTCAGGAAAATATTCAGAAAGAGTATCTTTATAACTTAAGTACTTTTCTATCATAGCGTCACTATTTTTAAGTATATAGTCAATATCCCCATCATTTCCAGCATTTTCGAGAAGTTCAGCCTGTTTAGATAATTCAATTGCACCTATTTGTTTAGCTGAACTTTTAAGTGCGTGAACTTCAACGGTATAATCTTTCCATAAAGCAGCTTCTTTATATTTTTGAATTATATCAGCTTTTTTGTCAATTACAGAATAAAATTCTTTTAAAACAGCCCAAAACAAATCTGTTGTTTCCAATAATGTTAAAGAAAAAGCTGTATCCAAATCTGCGACTTCCAGATTTTCTTTTTCCGATGTATCAACTTCGGCATAATTTATATTATCGGTCACACGTACAATTTTTTCTTGAGGCAACCATTTTTTAAGTTTTTTCGCCATAACTTTAACATCTATAGGTTTTGCGATAAAATCATTCATACCTTCACGAATGAACATTTCACGCACACCACTGATAGCGTTGGCAGTAAGAGCGATTATAGGTGTATTTATATAATTTGTAAATAATCTTCTTATAATGTGAGTTGCCTCAACTCCGTCAATATCAGGCATCATATGGTCCATAAATATAATATCATATTGTTTTTTGCCAATCAAATCAACGGCAGCCTTTGCACTTATTGCCGTATCTATTTGAAGTCTAAAAGGAGCAAGAAGACCCTCTGCAACTTTAAGATTAACCGAATTGTCATCAACAATCAATATCTTAGCATTAGGGGCGATAAAATTATTAACTTTATTATCAGAAAATCCTTCAGACATAGGATTTTCAAATCCAAGTGCGATAATAATATTCAATATATAAGCAGGCTGAGGAAGAATTGTAACGTTGTTTAAATCACATTGCTTTCTATTGTAATAATCAGTTATTACTAAATATTTTCTGTTTTTATCCTCAGACGCAAAACTCTCCAATTCCTTTGTGAATAAGTCTTCTTCAACAAAAACATATTCAAAATCAGATTCTTTTATAGCGTGATAATCTTTTATGTCAATATATTCTATACCTAATTTATTTAAATCTTTTTCAAGTTGCAATTTTATATGATAATTATTTACAAAAACAGCAGTTTTAATGTTTCTATCTGGCTTTGATATAGCTGGTTTTTTATCAAGCACCTTTTGTGGGAGTTTAAAGAAAAATGTACTTCCCTTTCCATATTCACTTTTTAATGAAATATTTCCACCCATAAGATTTAGAAGTTGCTTAGAAATGGCAAGTCCAAGACCCGTACCTTCAACATTTCTGTTTCGCTTGCTATCAACTTGCTGGAAAGAGTTAAAAAGTTTCGAAAAGTCTTCTTTTTTAATTCCCATTCCAGTATCTTTCACATAAACCTTTAAAAGAATATGCTCATCATCGATAGTATCAAAATTTATTTTTAAATGGACATAACCCTCTTTAGTAAATTTCACTGCGTTAGTAAGCAAATTGGTCAATATTTGAGAAATTCTAATGTTATCACCAAAAAGTTTATAAGGAATATCTTGAGGAATATCCATAGTAAAAGCAATCTTTTTAGAGTGAGTACGTGCCATAACGATATTAACAACATCATTGAAGACAGATAAAGGCTCATATTCAGCCTCAATTATTTCCATTTTTCCAGACTCAATTTTTGAAAAATCAAGAATATCATTTATAATAGCAACGAGAGCTTTTCCTGAGGCTTTTATTTGATGTAGACAATCCCTTGCTGTTGGCGACATTTCTTCTTTCAATGCTATTTCTGCCATACCAAGAACAGCATTCATAGGTGTTCTTATTTCGTGGCTCATATTAGCAAGAAAATCAGATTTTCTTTGAGAGCTTTCCTCTATTTCGATATTACTTAAATGTAATTTATAATTTGTATATGCAATATTTGAAAGAATATTTGCCGTTACAAATAAAAAGTCGGCAGCACTATCTATTCTTTCCTTACTACGTATAGTAACATTTTGAACTGCCTCAACTAGTCCATCTTCATCAACTCCAAGGTCTTTTGCAATTTTTCTAAATTTTTCAATATCTGGCTTTTGTGATAAAACTTGTCCACCTATAAAGCTACCAACCATTTTACCACCTGCCATAATAGGGGCAGCGAAGTCAACAAGACCAGCGTGACAGTTGTATGTGCAAAAGCGACCTGTTTCAAGTGTACGCTCAGCACCTTTTTTGTCGCACGCTTCACAGCGTTGACTTCCTTTTTTCGATGTACGTATATGATTTGTACAAAAGTCCGAAAAATTTGAGCCTTTGGTTACAGGTGTACCATTTTTATCGGTTGTCAGTGCAGCAAGTCCAGTCATATTTGAGAAAGAATCTTGAATTTGCTGTAGCATAGAAACTTCTATAAGGTCAGTCAACTTAAGCTCCTTTTCTTTTTTTTGCTCTCGTTGTTCTCGTCTTTCCTTATATTTATCTAAGTAATTTTCGTCCATCATAATAACTCACCCCAATCAAAAGCTTTAAAATTAATAGTCGCCTCACAATGATAAAAATGTTTCATCAAGAACTTCTTTAAGTCTTTTTACATTTATAGGTTTCAAGAGATACCCTTTCGGACGTAAAAGAAGTGCGTTTTTTATTTTGTCCTTATATGCTATACCGGTTAAGAAAATTACAGGTATATCTTTTGTAACCTCGTTGTTTAAGAAACCTTTGTATACTTCAACCCCAGATTCTTCAGGCATTTCATAATCCAATAAAATAAGGTCAGCAGTATTTTTTTCAAAAAATCTTCTTGCCATTCTACCACTTGTTACAGTTGTTATGTCATAAGAATCACTTAAATAAGTTTTTATTAATTTAAGTGTATTTCTATCATCGTCTATAACTAATATATGTTTTCTGTTTCCTTGTGATTTTAACAAATCCAACAAACCGTCTGGCATAGAAACGTCATCATCGGTGAAAACAGGGGCACCTATTTCAGGTGGAACCAATTTTTCCAATAACGAATTTATTGATTGCTCAATTTTTTTCTGTGGAGTTGTTTTATTTATAATTAAATCTACAGAAATAGTGTCATTAAAAGTTTTACAATCCTCTTTATTTCCGATAATTATAACAGGAAGTTCCCTCAAAACAGGTTCATTTCTAAGTGAAAATAATTCAAAAGATTCGTTCATTGCGTTACCGTCTATAAAATGAACATAAGCGTGAGGCTGAAAATCTTTTATATCATTAATAAGGTCCGTTTTTAAATTAGAAACGGCCCTACAGTCATAATCTTCCATTTGGATATAAATCTTTTCAATATTGTTCGGATTTGAAGTGTAAAATAATAATTTGTATATCATAATGACCCCTTCCCTCTATATAAATTTATTTTAAAATTACAGAATATCTGTGTGTTAGTTCTAGCTAATAAAGCATAATGAAACTAATACTCTCCTCACAAACAGTATATACAATTTTTGACAACAAATCAAGACTTTATACATATTTTGGACAAAAAATATCCACAAAAATAAAAAGTTGTATTATAGTTACTTTGACAAAATAAATTTATATTGTGAACTAAAAAAAACAAAATTTATACAAAACAAAAAGCTGTGTTAAAGCTCATATAAACATATTATCGAAAAAACCTAAATTTTGTCGATATTGTCAATTTCAAATAGAGCCACAGACCTCTATTCATAAAATCAAATTATATTTCCCCTTATAAAACTGCTATTTTAAGGAATTTCAAAATTTTGTACAAAAAAACAAATATTTTTTATATTAAAAACTTTTCGGGCGTTAATCTATAGTTATGCAAATACAGAATTTTTAAAACTCTTTTTTGAGAAAACAAAAAAGGCGATGTCAAAAGACATCGCCGTTTTTTATAAATATAAATTAGATGTTAGCTTTAGCTGTATCAACAAGTTTAGCGAATGCAGGAGCATCGTTTACTGCTAATTCAGCAAGCATTTTTCTGTTGATGTTGATACCAGCAACTTTAAGACCGTTCATAAATTTGCTGTAAGATAAACCGTTGATTCTTGCAGCAGCATTAATTCTAACAATCCAAAGTCTTCTGTATTCTCTCTTAGTCTGTTTTCTACCAGCGAAAGCGTGAGCCATAGCTTTCATTACAGATTGTTTAGCTACTCTATATTGTTTGCTTCTAGCTCCTCTGAAGCCTTTAGCCATTTTTAATACTTTTTTATGTTTTTTACGTGCGTTTAAAGCACCTTTTACTCTTGCCATTTGATAAGTCCTCCTTAATTAATTAGATGTATGGTAATACTCTTTTCATTTGTTTTAAGTTTGTAGAATCTACAAGGTCAGATTTTCTTAAATCTCTTTTTCTTTTAGGACTCTTTTTAGTTAAGATATGTTGTTTGTTAGCTTTAGTTTTTTTCAATTTTCCTGTACCAGTAACGCTTACACGTTTAGCAACAGCTTTTTTTGTTTTTAATTTAGGCATTTGTATTTCCTCCTTAGATATTTTTTAAGCCTTTGGTGCGAGAAACATCGCCATAGTACGTGCTTCCATTTTTGGTGCTTTGTCGACAGAACCAAACTCAGAAACTTTTTCTGCGAAATCGTTCATTATGTCGATAGCAACGTCAGTTCTTGCAAGTTCACGTCCTCTGAAACGAATACTTATTTTTACTTTATTTCCATCTTTAAGAAACTCTATCGCTTTTTTGACTTTTACTTCAATATCATGTGTATCAATATTTGGGGATAGACGCAATTCCTTAACTGAAATTACTTTCTGTTTCTTTCGGGCCTCTTTTTCTTTTTTTGCAAGGTCAAATTTATATTTGCTGTAATCCATAATTTTGCAAACAGGTGGTTTAGCATTTGGTGAAATTTTTACAAGGTCAAGATGTTTTTCATCAGCAATTTTCTGAGCATCTCTTGCAGAAACGATACCAATCTGTTCACCCTGGTCGCCTATTAAACGGATTTCCTTATCCCTAATTTGTTCGTTAATCATTAACTCGGTAATTGCGAGCACCTCCTAAAATAAAAAAACAGCCCTAAAGCTGTTAATCTCTTTTTATAATTGACACATAAATTGGAAAACCAATCATGAAACAAAATAAATAACCTCAAAGCGTTTGCCGTAAGGTGAGAAACAAGCTTCTTCTTTACAAATCAATATTATAATGCACAAATTGGTATTTGTCAACATCTTTTTTTAAAATTTCAAAAATTTTAATTCTAGAGCATAGACAGGCAGTTTACCCCTTTGAAATATCTGAATTAATCTCATCAACAATCTGGTCTAATAAACTAAAATCAACGAAATCAGCTTTTGATTTAAGACATTTTAACATATCATCTTGTTCCGGCATTTTCTTATCTTCCGGAATGCTTTTCAATATTTTGCATAAAAGCTTTATAAGCTGTTTGTGTGCAAAACTCAACTTTTCATAATCAATGCTACCTCTCAAATTAAAGATAGTTGTATTGTCCATAATCTGACTAGAAAGTCGGCTACTTATACCTTTTTTTATAGCCTCGACATTACCTTCGTCATTTATATCATATAAACCAACTGTAGCAATAATAAGCTTTACATCTTTTCTGATAGATTTAACAGTCTTTTTAAGCCCCTTTATACCTCCGGCATATATGCTACCAAAGTGAATAACTAAATCATATTCTTTTAATCTGCCAATTTTTTTATAGCTGACAGCAGGTATGTTTGTCATTTCAGATAATTTTTCTGCATACCTTTTAGCTGTTCCATATTTGCTACCATACACAATTATGCTTTTCAAATTAAATTCCCCCAAATATTTATCATATTCCATATCAAAAATTTCAAAACATTTTACCTTATGTTTATAACTTATTTAAGTAGAATCAAAATATTCCACAAAAATTTATTTTGACCACAGTAAATACTAACTTTCTTTATCAAGCGAAAAAACACATTCAATTTTACCATAGCAAAATTTATAAATTTTTATTTAACTATTAGCATTTGCAAGACTTATAAGCTGAGTTATTTTTTGTGGTATAGATTGCAAAGGCAACTGATATTTAACGGCACCCATATTATACGCAACTTTTGGCATACCATAAACAACACAACTTGCCTCATCTTGCCCAATAGTTTCAGCACCCTGTAACTGCATTAATTTAAGCCCAGTTGCACCATCACCACCCATTCCTGTCAATATTACACCAAGTGCATTTGAATGGGCTGAGTCAGCAACAGAACTAAAAAGAATATCGACAGACGGACAATGTCCACTTACTTTTACCCCTTCGGCACAAACAGCCCTGTATATACTACCCTCTTTGTATACAGTCAGGTGTTTATCCCCAGGAGCGACAAGAACAGTCCCCCTTTTCACTATGTCACCAGTTTCAGCCTCTTTCACACTAAAACAAGTTTTATTATCTAATCTTTTTGCATACATCTGTGTAAATCCAGGTGGCATATGTTGAGTAACAACAATACCCGGCATATCTGACTTAAGCTGAGATAACACGCTAAAAATAGCCTCTGTTCCCCCTGTTGACGCCCCAATAGCTATTACATCGATAGGTACAGACTTTCTAGAGTTTGATGGAATAAAATGCTGATTGCTTATTTTTGAAGCAATTCTACTTAGTGTATCATCGTCTATTCTCCTGTTCGGACTTGATGAATTAAATTTGTTTTTCGTTGGTGGGAGGGTTTTGTGTGCTAATATTTTTGACGTTGCTGCCGTTTTTATTTTTGCTATAAGCTCATTTTTTACAAAAGCATCTATATTTTCTTTTGACATAGAAGACGGCTTTGTCACAAAATCTACAGCTCCAACAGCCAACGCATCAAATACAACTTCGTTTAACGAGCTTACCATTATTGTTGGAAGCTTGTACTGTGGGAGTAATTGCCTCAAAAATTCTATTCCGTTCATTCTTGGCATCTCAACATCAAGCGTCATAACATCTGGGTTGTATTTAATTATAGCATCTCTTGCATCAAATGGGTCTTTTGCAGTTGCAACGACTTCAAGCTCAGGGTCGTTATCTATTGCCTTATGAAGAAATTCCTGAAATAATAAAGAGTCATCTACTACTAATACTTTAATCTTTTTCATAACTTTTATTAGATTGCGAAGTCCACTACCTCATTGTAATGAAATAAGCAATCTCCCCCCTTTCACTTAAAAAGTTAGTTTTAATCATTGATTAAAGAAGTCCACCAAAATAAATCCAGTATGCGTAACTGGTAACAATCCCCCTAAATCAATAACTAAAAATTTTTAATAAATAAAGATTAGATTTTTTGATATATTGATGACTGTATATATCTAAAATTAGTATTACGTTTATCGAGAACCTCAGACATACCTATAAAGAGGTATCCTCCCGGTCGCATACAGTTATAGATGTTGTTTATCAATTTATATTTTGTATCATCTTTAAAGTATATCATAACATTTCTCAAAAATACTATATGAAATTTATTTTTAAAACTAAAAGGTTCCATAAGATTTTGAACTCTATAAATGACGTCATCTCTGACGCTCTGTTTAACTCTCATTCTATCATCTGAAAATTTTTCAAAATAGTTCTTTTTCCAAACAGGAGGTATAGAGTCAAGCTGTTCATTCATATAGACACCATTTTGTGCATAGCTTAATGCCTGTGTAGAAATATCTGTTGCCAAAATACGTGTATCCCAATTTTCAAATTTTTTCTTAAAAAAATCGTGAAGTGTCATAACTATTGTGTAAGGTTCTTCGCCTGTTGACGCAGCCCCACACCAGATATATATTGACTTTTTGTCACGTTCTTTTTCATAAATCTGTGGCAATACAATATCCCTCATATAGTCGAAATGGAGGTTTTCTCTTAAAAAGTATGTATGGTTTGTTGTAAGTTGGTTTACAAGGGAGTTAGCTGCTTTTCCAGTAGGGTCGCTCTTTATTTTTTGCATATACTCTGAATAACTGCTGTAACCATTACGGACTAGGTAATTTTCAAGTCTTCCAGCTATAAGATTTCTTTTATGTTCAAGGTTTATCCCATAGTTTAACTCTACATAACGACTTATCTCTTTAAATTCAGCTTCACTTAACTCCATATAAAACCCTCCTACTTACATTAAACTTTTGTATATATAAATTTTATGTTGTTTTTTACAATTTGTCAAAGTATTTTTTTACAATATTTATAATTTTGGAAATTTGTATAATATATACACTATATCATACAAAAACACGATTACTTTTTGTATACAATTTTGTCATAGCTTGTCCAAATCAAAATAAAATAAAAATTCATTGATTTTTTAAGGCAATGTTATTGTTTTATTTTTAAATTTTCAAAATTTTATCGCTTTACCTTATGTTTTACTATCTAATCAATTTTAACTTTTATAAAAAAATTAAAAAATAGTCTTTTAATAATTAAAAAAATAGAGTATAATTTAAGGCAATAACACGCAATTAATTTTTTATAATAGAATATTAAAATTAGTTGTATTTGATTTAATTATGAAAGGGGTTTATATATGGAAAAAGATATTCTTGAACTTTTAGAAAATGACAGTAGAATTTCAGCGGAACAAATAGCCGAAATGCTTGGCAAAAATGTAAATGAAATAAAAGAATGTATCGCCAAACTCGAAAAAGAAAATGTCATCTGTGGTTACAGCACACTTATAAACTGGGACAACACAGAAAGAGAGTATGTCTCTGCCTTAATCGAAGTTAAGGTTACACCACAAAGAGACCAAGGCTTTGATAAAATAGCACAGAGGATTCAAAATTTTGACGAAGTAAAAGCTGTTTACCTTATGTCTGGTGCTTTCGACCTTACTGTAATTATGGAGGGCCGAAACATAAAAGAAATTTCAAAATTTATTTCAACCAAATTATCAACACTTGATTCTGTTTTAAGTACAGCGACTCACTTTGTTCTTAAAAAATACAAAGACCACGGCGTTATTCTTGAGCAAGAAAAAACAGGTGATGAAAGGATGATTGTTTCACCATGACAGATAAAAAATCTTTTATAGCTGACAAAATACAAAGTCTTCCCTACTCTGGGATTCGTAAATTCTTTGATGTTGCGAACGAAATCGAGGGAGTTGTTTCCCTTGGTGTTGGTGAGCCTGACTTTGATACACCTTGGGCAGTTCGTGAAAGAGGTATCTATACTCTTGAAAAATGCCGAACAGTTTATACTTCAAATTTAGGTCTTCTTGAACTTAGAAAAGAAATTTCTAAATATCTTAAAAGAAAAATACATTGTGACTATGACCCTAAAAATCAAGTACTTGTTACCGTTGGTGCAAGCGAGGGGATTGACCTTGCTCTTAGGGCAGTTATAAATCCTGGTGATGAGGTACTTTTACCTGAACCGTCCTATGTATCTTATAAACCTTGTATAGTAATGGCAGGTGGTGTACCTGTAATTATTACAACAAAGGTTGAAAATAATTTCCGTCTTATGCCAGAAGAGATTTTAGAAAAAATAACAGATAAGACAAAAGCAATTATTTTACCTTATCCTAATAACCCAACTGGTGCTATTATGGAGAGAGAAGACCTTGAGAGAATTGCCGATGTTTTAAGGGATAGAGATATTGTTGTCATTAGTGACGAGATTTACTCTGAACTCACTTATGGCGATAGAACTCACGTTTCTATTGCCGAAATTGACGGAATGTATGATAAAACAATCGTGCTTAACGGTTTTTCTAAAGCCTATGCTATGACAGGTTGGCGACTTGGTTATGCTGCTGCACCACCTGAATTTATTGCACCTATGACAAAAATTCATCAGTACATCATAATGTGTGCTCCAACTATAAGTCAGTATTCAGCTATCGAGGCACTTAGAAATTGCGAAGAAAGCGTAGAAAAAATGCGTAAGGAATATGACAGACGAAGACGAGTTATGCTTAACGGTTTCAGAAATATGGGTCTTGAATGTTTTGAGCCTCTTGGAGCGTTCTATCAGTTCCCATCGATTAAAGTTACCGGTATGACCTCTGATGAATTTTGTGAAAAGCTTCTTTATGAAGAAAAAGTTGCCGTTGTTCCTGGTAATGCTCTTGGAGATTGTGGCGAGGGATTTATCAGATGTTCGTATGCTTATTCTATTAAGGACATAAATATTGCCCTTGAAAAAATCGAAAAATTTGTTAAGAAACATAAAAAATAAATCTTATAGGTTTGAAACATTTTTGTTATTAAAAAGGTTTCAAACCTATAAAAATCTATAAATATTTTAAGAGATTTTTTAGTAATAGACAGATTTTATAAATAACATTTGGCTATAATCTGAATTAATGTTATTTATTTTTTACTATTGAAAGGTGTAAGGTGATTTTTGTGGCTTATGACGAACTTAAAAAAATAATTGACGAAAGTGACAATATTGTTTTTCTTGGTGGTGCTGGTGTTTCAACAGAAAGTAACATACCGGATTTTAGAAGTGAAAAAGGTCTTTATAATGCAGTCAATCAGTATGGTTTTCCACCTGAACAGCTTATTAGCCATACTTTTTTTATGGAACATACCGACTTATTTTATGACTACTATAAACACAACCTTATATACAAAGATGCAAAGCCTAACAAGGCACATATTGCTCTTGCTAAACTTGAAAAACAAGGAAAACTTAAAGCAGTTGTTACTCAAAATATAGATAACTTACATCAACTTGCAGGTAGCAAAAATGTTTTTGAACTTCACGGCTCCGTCTACAGAAATTATTGTATGAAATGTGGAGCTTCTTATGATGTTGACTATATTTTGAAGGCAGAAAAATCCCCTTATTGCGAAAAATGTGGTGGATTGGTTAAGCCTGATGTTGTACTTTATGAAGAGGGTCTTGACGATTATATTTGGTCATCAGCTTGTAAGTATATAAGCGAAGCCGATGTTCTTATTGTTGGAGGAACTTCTCTTGTTGTTTATCCGGCTGCTAATCTTGTAAACTACTATAACGGCAATAAACTTGTTTTAATAAACAAATCTGAAACATCTTATGATAGAAAAGCTAATCTTGTTATTCATCAAAGTATAGGTGAGGTTTTATCAAGCGTTGTTGATTAATGTTAGATTAGTTTTTTGACTGGGGGTATTGATATAAAAACGATTTTTACAGCGTTGAACGCTAAATATATACATTCTTCGCTTGCTCTTAGGAGTATAAAAAAATATTGTGCAAAGTTCGGCATAGACATAGACGTTGCCGAATTTACTATAAACAATTCAGAAGATTTTATTTTTTCTGAAATTTATAAAATGAAACCAGATGTTATTGGCTTCTCCTGCTACATCTGGAATATGGAAATGATTTTAAACATAGCCTCTATTCTCAGAAAAATTTTACCAGAGATTAAAATTATTTTTGGTGGTCCAGAGGTTAGTTATGAATTTGACTATATACTTGAAAATAAGCTTGCTGACATAATAATTGTCGGTGAGGGAGAAAAAACAGCGTTTGAGCTTATTTCTTTCCTTGAGGGCAAAAACAATGCTGTATCTAACCTTGATGAAATTGACGGAATAGCTTACTTGGAAAATGATAACGTTGTCGTTACAAAACCAAGAAAGCCTATTGAACTTGACGAATTGCCTTTTGTTTATGATGATTTTTCTATGGACGAATTGCAAAACAAAATAATTTATTATGAGGCATCAAGAGGTTGCCCTTATAGATGTCAATACTGTTTATCTTCTGTTGAACAGGGTGTCAGGTTTTTATCAAGAGAAAGAGTTTTTTCTGACCTTAAATTTTTTATTGATAAAAAAGTCAAACAAGTTAAATTTGTTGACAGAACATTTAACTGTAACAAAAAATTTGCTATAGATATTTGGAATTTCCTTATTGATAACGATAATGGTGTTACAAACTTCCATTTTGAAGTTTCTGCCGATATTCTTGATGATGAAATGTTTGCTGTTCTTAAAACAGCAAGAAAACAGCTTTTTCAGCTTGAAATAGGGGTGCAGTCAACAAACCTTGATACACTGTCTGCTATACAAAGAAAAACGGACCTTGATGACCTTTTTGCTAAAGTGCTAAAAATAAAAGACTTTAAAAATATTCATCAACACCTTGATTTAATTGCTGGACTTCCATTTGAAAATTATAGTTCATTTGCAAAATCATTTGATGATGTTTATTCGGTTTATCCTGAACAATTACAACTTGGTTTCTTAAAACTTTTAAGGGGTTCCGGTTTAAGACGTGACGCTGAAAAATATGGCATCGTTTACAATGATAAAGCACCTTACGAAGTTTTATACACAAAAGAAGTTTCTTTTGATGAAATGATGATGCTTAAATATATCGAAGAAATGGTTGAAACATACTATAATTCAGGCAAATGTATTAATACAGTTAAGTACATCGTAAAAAAATTTGGGAGTGCATTTTTATTTTTTGAAACCCTTGCGAAATATTGGGTTGACCACAAATATCACGAAGTTTCCCACAATAAAATGAAACTGTACACAATATTGTATGAGTTTTGCTCTTTACATATTGTTGATAACGAAATTGAGGTACTAAAGGATATTTTAAAATTTGATTTATTTTTAAATGACAATATAAAAAATTTCCCTTATTGGCTTGAACAAAACGACTTTGATGTAACAAAGAATTTTGCAAGAAACTTTTTTGAAGAAGAATACAACGTGCAAAAATTCGTTCCACACCTTAAAGAATTCAATTCAAAGCAAATTACTAGAATGTGTCACATTGAAAAATTCAACTATGACGTAATAAATTCTATAGAAAATGATTTTTCGCAGATTAATCAAAAAGAAAATTTTATTTTATTTGATTATTATGGAAAAAATGATTTATTAGGAAATTCGCTTTACTATTTATTGGAGGAAGAAAATGGAGTATAATGTTGAAAATGATAAGGCGTTAAAAGATGTAAAAAGATTTTCACCTAACCCTAAAGAGGGATTATCAGAGGAACAAGTTAAAGAGAGAATTGGCCAATGGCTCATAAACATAGACAATGTTGTTCCAACAAAGACTATTCCTCAAATCATCGCAAGTAATATTTGTACCTTCTTTAACATTTTAAATTTTATTTTAGCTTTCATTGTAATATTTGTCGGTGAATATAAAAATGCTTTGTTTATGGGCGTTGTTTTAAGTAACTTATTAATCGGTGTTATCCAAGAAATTCGTTCAAAACTCACTGTCGATAAGTTATCTATCATTGCATCAAGCAAAGCTGACGTAATAAGAGATGGTAAAAAGAAAAAGATTGATATTGAAGAAATTGTCCTTGACGATATTTTATGTTATGAAACAGGATACCAAATCACAACTGACTCAATAATTGTTGAGGGTAGTTGCGATGTAAACGAATCTTTTGTAACTGGCGAAGCCGATGCTATTTACAAAAAAGAGGGAGATTTACTCCTTGCCGGTAGTTTTATCGTAAGTGGTAAATGTGTTGCAAAAGCCGAAAGAATCGGCAAATACAACTATGTTTCTCAAATTTCAAGTGGTGCTAAATATGTTAAAAAAGTAAATTCTGAAATTATGAGAACCCTCAATAAAATAATAAAAATAATTTCAATTTTTATTATACCTATCGGAGTTATTTTAGCATATAATCAGTTTAATCAAACCTCTGGTGTTGATGAGGCAACAGCAATTGGTCAAGCTGCCGTTAGAAGTGTCGCTGCTATTATTCCAATTATTCCAGAAGGGCTAATGCTTTTAGCAAGTACTGTTCTTGCTGTTGGTGTCGTTAGACTTTCAAGATATAAAGTGCTTGTTCAAGAACTTTACTGTATTGAAACACTTGCTAGAGTAGACACCCTTTGTCTTGATAAAACAGGCACTCTAACAGAGGGAGTTATGGAAGTTACTGACACAATTATACTTAATGACTCTTTTAAAGATGACGTTGATAAAGCACTTTCAGCTATCGTAAATGTTTTAGATGACAATAATCCAACATCTAACGCTATTAAAGATAAATTTACTGATAAAGTTGATTGGAAAGTTACTCAAAAATGCCCTTTCTCTAGTCAAGAAAAATGGTCCGGTGTGTGTTTTACCGATAAAGGCTCTTATATAATGGGTGCAACGGAGTTCATACTTAAAGATGTACCTAGCGATATTAGAGAGAAAATAAAGTTATATTCAAAAGATAGCAGGGTAATTTTGCTTGCACACTCTAAAAATGAATGTAAAGCTAAAAAATTACCAGAAAATATTATACCTATTGCCCTTGTTCTTATTCGTGATAAAATAAGGAAAGAAGCAAAGCAGACATTACAATATTTTAAGGACCAAGGTGTTGATATAAAGGTTATATCTGGAGATAGTGTGGAAACAGTTAGTGGTATTGCAAGAGATACTGGTGTTGAAAACTGGGATAAAGCAATTGACGCAACTACTATCACTAGCAATAATGTTGATAACGCTGTTGAAAATAATTATGTGTTTGGTAGAGTTACACCTATCCAGAAAAAAGATATTATAAATGCACTCCAGAAAAAAGGTCATATAGTTGCTATGACAGGTGACGGTGTTAATGATGTTCTTGCACTTAAAGAAGCCGATTGTAGTATTGCTATGGCATCTGGTTCTGACGCTGCAAGGAATGTTTCACAGCTTGTATTGTTAACTTCAAATTTTGATTCAATGCCTAAAGTTGTTGCCGAGGGTAGACGTTCTATAAACAATATCCAAAGGTCAGCATCTATTGTTTTGATAAGAAGTCTTTACTCTATCGCCCTTGCTATTTTGTTTTTGTTGGTTACAATTCCTTATCCTTTTATACCTATCCAACAAACTCTTATAAACGCTGTAAGTTCTGGTATTCCAGGTATTATACTTGCACTTGAGCCAAACAAAAACAGAATTAAAGGTGACTTTTTCCAAAACATAATGAAATTTGCACTTCCACCTGCTGTTGCAGCCTTTGTGTGCGTTGTCGTGATACTTATTTTGTCACATTGCTTTTCGCTTTGTTCTGAGGCTGAAGCATCTACAATCTGTGTATATACAACTGGCTTTATAAGACTTTCTTTCTTATTCAAAGTTTGTATTCCTTTCAACAAGTTAAGAACAGCTTTGTTCGGCAGTATGCTTGCTATATTTATAGGTGGCATTTTATTGTTCCCTGGTTTCTTTGAGCTTGCCGAATTTACTATGCCGGTACTTATTATTACAGGTATACTTTTTATTATATCAATATTTATACTTATTATGTCCGAAAAAATTACTAAGAGATACAATCTGTTCCCTAAAGCAGAAATATAGAAAAGGTGAGTTTTATGCAAATGCAAGAAAAAGTTGAAAATGTGTTACGTCTTCTTGATGAAAATTATCCGACAGAAGATAAATGCTATCTTCATTATGAAACCGAATGGCAATTGCTTATTGCAACAATATTAAGTGCCCAATGTACAGACGATAGAGTTAATATTGTTACAAAAGACTTGTTCAAAAAATATAAAACACTCGAAGATTTTGCTTCTGCAAATATTGCTGAACTTGAGCAAGATATAAAAAGTACAGGTTTTTTCAGAAATAAAGCAAAAAATATTATTCTTGCTTGTCGTACTCTTATTGATAAGTTCGGTGGAGTTATGCCGTCAGATGTTAAAGAGCTAACTTCTCTTGCCGGTGTTGGAAGAAAGACCGCTAATGTCGTAAGAAGTCATATATTTAATTTGCCAAGCATTGTAGTTGATACTCACGTTAAAAGAATTTCTAAAAAAATCGGATTTACTGAAAGTGATGACCCTGTGAAAATCGAATTTGAACTTATGGAACTTTTTCCGGAGGAACATTGGATAAGATACAACACACAGGTAATAGCTCACGGCAGAAAAATCTGTAAAGCAAGAAATCCGGAGTGTGAGATTTGTTGTTTGCGTAAATATTGCGATTGGGCGAACAACGGTGAATAAGCTTTGTTTTTTGATTTACTTTTAAATTTATTTGTGATATAATTTGTATTATGAATTATTGAAAAAATTATTTATTTTGAGAGGTTTTTGTATGTCAGGATTGTTTATAACTATGGAGGGAACAGACGGTGCTGGTAAGACGACTCAGATTAAACTTTTAAAAGATTATCTTGAAAAAAAAGGTTTTTCTGTTTTATCTACCAGAGAACCAGGTGGAAATGCTATAAGTGAAAAAATCAGAGAAATTATTATTGACGTTGAAAATAAAAAAATGAACGCCAGAACAGAGGCTTTATTATACGCTGCGTCAAGGGCTCAAATCGTTTCAGAAGTTATTGTTCCAACTTTAAAAAAAGGTGATATTGTTATTTGTGACAGATTTGTAGATTCCAGCATTGTCTATCAAGGCATTGCGAGAAAACTTGGTATCGAAACCGTTGAAAGCATAAACCACTTTGCAACAGACGGACTTGAACCAGATATAACTTTTTTGCTTAAACTTGACCCGGAACAGAGTATCGAAAGAAAAAAACAACAAGAACAATTAGATAGAATTGAGTCTGAAAATTCTTATTTCCACAAAAGGGTTTATTATGGTTATCTTGAATTAGCCGAAAAGTTTCCCGAACGTATTAAGGTTATCGATGCCTTTGACGATATTGATACTATACACAAAAAAATAGTTCAACACATTGAAAAATTATTTTTAACAAAATATTAAACCGTTGCAAATAATTAGGAAAGAGAGGCGATTTATTTATGGATTTAAAAATTACTGATAACAGAATTGAAAATCTACCGGGTGTTCAAAGTACAAAAGAAACAGAAAACCAGCCAGATTTTAGCTTTACACTTAATAAAGTTACTGATGAAAATATTATGAGCAAACTTCATTCTATGATGGACGATATTTCGGCACAAGGTAAAAAACTTGCTGACCATATGGACATCAAAGATATGAAAAAATATCGTAGTATGATTACAGATTTCATAAATGAGGTTGTAACAAATTCTCACCAATTTTCAAGAGAAAATTTCCTTGATAGACGTGGTAGACACAGAGTTTATGGTATTGTTAAACTCGTAAATAAAAATGTCGATGAACTCGCACAGGAACTTCTTAAAAAAGAAAAAGACCATATTGCTATTCTTGATAAAACAAACGAAATACAGGGTCTTCTTCTTGACATAATTGTCTAGTTTTTAAATAAATTTTAACATACTTTTTTGGAGGGATTATTGTGAATATTGGTATTAATATTCAAGAAAAAATGAAAAAGATTTCTAAACAAGCAAAAGAAACCTTTGATTATGCCAAAATGGAGCTTAAAATAAAAACGTACGGCAGAGAATGTAAAAAAAGATATAGCAAAATAGGTAGCCTTGTTTATGAATGTCGTAAAAAAGGCAGTGCCGTAAATGGCGAGGAAATCGAAAATCTTTGTAGAGAAATCGATAAATATAAACATCGTATTAAAGTTATCCAAAGACAAATTGATGAATTAAAAGCCGATGATATACAGGACAATCCTGAAGTTGTTGAAGACTATACACTTGAAAAAAAGGACAACGACCTCACTATGTCAAGAACTGAAAACGGTATACAATTCCTTAAATTTTGCCCGGATTGTAACGTTGGAAATGAGCCTGACGCCGATGTTTGTGCTAAATGTGGTCACAAATTTAAAAAAAATTAAAATAATTTAAAAAAAGCTGAAAAAGTTTGAAAAACTTAGAAAACGAAAGAAAATACCTCGAATAGGTATTTTTTTAAAGAAGTTTTAGCACTCACAAGACTTGATGGCTAACAAAATTAGCGTTATAATGTACTCAGTTAAAAGGAAAGGGGCAATGATGGATACCCTAGGTAGCTAACCCCACGGTAGAAAAATCCCTGAACTTTCCCGAAACTAACAATGTTTTAATTATTTTTAGAATTTAATATATCAAAATTTTAAGAGGGGGTTTTGTTATGTTATGTGACAAATGTAAAAAAAATTCTGCTACAGTTTACTATCAGCAAATTGTCAACGGAGAAAAAGAAGAATTTCATCTTTGTGAAGATTGTGCCGCTAAAATGCAAGGAACTTTTTCTTTCGATAGTATGTTCAAAGGGTTTCTTGATGGCTTTATGAATACAGATAGTCTTGGGTATTCTCCTTTAAGTACCCTTATTTGCCCGGAATGTAAAATGACTTTTGATGAATTTAAAGACACCGGTAGAATTGGTTGTTCTTCTTGCTATGATACTTTTAGAAGACAATTTACCCCAGCACTTAAAAATATTCACGGAAGTACAAAACACTCTGGAAAAATTCCTAAAAAAGCCGGAGCTGAACTCTCTTTACAGCGTGAAATCGAAAACCTTAAATCAGAACTTAAACAAGCTGTTGAAAACGAGGAATATGAAAAGGCTGCTGAGCTTAGAGATAAAATAAAAGGCTTGGAAGGAGGAAACGCTAATGACTAAATGGTATAATTCTCCTGAAACTGATAACGACATTGTAATATCTTCAAGAATAAGGCTTGCAAGAAATATAAAAAAATATCCTTTTTCAGCTAGGTTATCAGAAAAACAAGCCGAACAACTTATTGAAGACGTAAAAGATTCAATTAAAAATTCAAGAACTGCTTTCGGTGACAGCTTTGATTTTATAAAACTATCTGATTTATCAGATGTTGATAAGTATTCTTTACTTGAAAATCACGCTGTAAGTTCAGAATTTATAAATAAAAAAATGCCGGCTGCTCTCTTGATTAAAGATGACGAAACTATTTCAATAATGATAAATGAAGAGGACCATATAAGAATCCAGTCAGTCCAACCTGGTTATAATATCGAAAAGGCTTGGGACATCGCCGATAAAATTGATAATCTTATCGAGGAAAGTGTCGAATATGCCTTTGATGAAGACTATGGTTATTTGACATCTTGTGTTACTAACGTTGGTACCGGTATCAGAGCGTCATTTATGATTCATATACCTATGATTGAATTGTATGGAAAGGTTGAAACTTTGCAACAGGCTATCAGTAAATTTGGTATGACTTTACGTGGTATATACGGCGAGGGTTCCGAACCTCTTGGAAGTATATATCAGATTTCTAATCAAGTTACACTTGGTAAAAGTGAAAGAGAAATCATTGAAGCTCTTAAAAATGTTACTGAACAGATTGTTGAACAAGAAAAAGAAATACGTAATGCCGTTATGAAAGAGCAAAAAGTTGATTTTGAAGATAAAATTTTCCGTTCTTATGGTATACTTACCAATTGCCGAAAAATTACATCAAAAGAAGCTATCAATCTTCTTTCTAATTTAAGACTTGGTTATATAACAGGTATATTAAATGATAATAATGGCAATAACAATATTTATAAAATAATGATGAATATTCAGCCGGCTAACCTTATGAAATTTATGGGCAAAAACGGAAACTCTGACGAAAGAGATATTTACAGAGCTGAATATATCAAAAAACAATTACTAAAATGATAGATAGATAAATAAAATATAAAAAAGGAGGCTACATATATGCAGATTAAATTTACACAAAAAGCTCAACAAGCTATTGAAGAAGCTAGAAAAGTCGCTGTTGAACTTGGACAAGGCTATGTTGGTTCTGAACACCTTTTAATTGGTCTTTTACGTGCAAACGGCTCTGTCGCAAGTAAAGCACTTGAACAACAAGGCGTTACTGAGGACGATGTTGTAGAAAAAATCGGCGAGCTTATCGGTATTGAAACAAATACAGTTAGTTCACCTATTGATTTTACTCCAAGAACAAAACGTATTCTTGAAATGAGTCTTCAAGAAGCTTTAAATATGGGAACTACTTATATAGGTACTGAACATCTTTTACTTGCTCTTGTAAGAGAAGATGACAGCGTTGCTATTAAAATACTTTCTATGTTAAATGTAAACGGAAATAGACTTTATGAAGATATTTTATCTATGTTAGGCGAAGGTGATACAAACGGTGAAATCCCTATTAATGCCACTCCTAGCAAAAATAAAAGCAATGCAAAAACATCTACACTTGATAAATACAGTAGAGATTTAACAGTTATGGCTGCTGAACATAAATTTGACCCTATTATCGGCAGAGATAAAGAAATTGAAAGGGTTATCCAAATTCTTAGCAGAAGAACAAAAAATAATCCTTGTCTTGTTGGTGACCCGGGTGTTGGTAAAACAGCTATCGCAGAGGGTCTTGCCCAAAAGATTGTTGAAGGTGATGTTCCGGAAACTCTTAAAAATAAAAGAGTTGTTTCTCTTGATATGTCTTCTATGGTTGCCGGTAGTAAATATAGAGGTGAATTTGAAGAAAGAATTAAAAAGGTTATCGAAGAAGTTAGCAAAGCCCAAAATGTTATCCTCTTTATCGATGAACTTCACACTATAATCGGTGCCGGTGGTGCAGAGGGTGCTATTGACGCATCTAACATCTTGAAACCATCTCTTGCAAGAGGTGAAATTCAAGTTATCGGTGCTACTACTTTAAATGAATATAGAAAATATATCGAAAAAGATGCGGCCCTTGAAAGAAGATTTCAGCCTGTTAAAGTTGAAGAACCTTCCGAAGATGACGCTATCGAAATGCTTAAAGGCTTACGTGATAAATACGAGGCACATCATAACGTACAAATTACAGACAATGCAATTGTTGCAGCTGTAAAACTCTCAAGCAGATATATTTCTGATAGATTTTTACCTGATAAAGCTATTGATGTTCTTGATGAGGCTGCTTCTAAAGTTAGACTTAAAACTTTTACCGCTCCACCGGACATCAAAAAAATGGAAGATGAAATCTCTGAACTTGAAAAAGAAAAAGAGGCTGCTATCAAAACAGAAGAATTTGAAAGAGCCGGCAAAGTTAAAAAACAGCAAGACGCAATCAGAGAAGAACTTAAAAAAGCAAAAGATAGTTGGGAAGCTAAAAATAGTAAATCTACTCAGATTGTTGAGGAAGATGACATTGCCGATACAGTTTCTAACTGGACTGGTATTCCTGTAAGACAGTTGCAGGAAGAGGAAAGCGAAAGACTTAAAAATATGGAGCAAATTCTCCACGAGAGAGTTATCGGTCAAGATGACGCTATCAAAGCTCTTGCTAAAGCTATAAGACGTGGTAGAGTTGGTCTTAAAGACCCTAAACGTCCAATTGGTTCTTTCTTGTTCTTAGGTCCTACAGGTGTTGGTAAAACTGAACTTTCTAAAGCACTTTCTAATGTTCTCTTTGGCGAAGATGACGCTATGATTCGTGTTGATATGAGTGAATATATGGAGAAACATAGTGTTTCTAAACTCATTGGTTCACCTCCAGGATACGTTGGATACGAAGAGGGTGGTCAGCTTTCTGAAAAAGTTAGAAGAAAACCTTATTGTGTAATACTTTTCGATGAAATCGAAAAAGCTCACCCTGATGTATTTAATATTCTTCTTCAAGTTCTTGATGACGGTCACATTACAGATGCTCAAGGTAGACGTGTTGACTTTAAAAACACAGTTATCATTATGACATCTAATGCCGGTGCAAGAAGCATTACTTCACCTAAAAAACTTGGATTTAATCAAGAAGACAACAATGGTACTCAAGATTATGAACAGATTAAAAGTGGCGTTATGGACGAAGTTAAGAGAATTTTCAGACCTGAATTTCTTAACCGTATTGATGATATAATCGTCTTCCACCCACTTGAAAAAGATGAAGTTAAACAAATTGCAAAACTTATGTTTAACGAACTTAAAGGCAGAGTTAAAGAAAATATGGGAATTGAACTTGAAATTACAGACCAAGCTATCGAAAAATTAGCTGAAGTTGGATTTGACCCTGCTTATGGTGCAAGACCTTTAAGACGTGCTATTCAAAGCCAGATTGAAGACTTATTTGCCGAAGATATTCTTGACGGAAAATTTAAAGACGGTGACAAAGCTACCGTTTGTGTTAAAGACGGCAAAATTAGCATTAAATAATTATAACAAGTAAAGCCGTATGCTTTATCTACCCCACCTTTTGAAAAAAGGTGGGGCATTTTTTATCAGAAACTACAGTTTCTCCCCTAGTATCACCTTGTATAAGTAGAAATAACAATTTTTTATATGACACTATAAATCTTCACAGACAAAAAAGCTATCGGAAAACCGATAGCTCAGCTTGTAGAAAAAATTAATTTTTATCATTATTGTCGATTTCAAAAAGCGTCGCAGACTTTTATCCGCAAGCGGAAATCACATTTTCGCTGAGGAAAACAGCTGTTTCAAGGGCTTAAAAGCCTTGTGCGAAGAACGCCAAAATTTTCAGAGCGATTTGATTT
>CABVAP010000020.1 GCA_902496345.1 uncultured Eubacteriales bacterium | reverse complement strand
CATTTTCGCTGAGGAAAACAGCTGTTTCAAGGGCTTAAAAGCCTTGTACGAAGAAACAGCTGTTTACTCATCTAGTTTAATTTGCGAAAAATCGCTGATTTTTTGCAAGGCTGTCGACTTTATCGACAGCCTAAAAATCCTGTGGGCATACCCACAGGATTTTTTATACAAATTTCAATCTAAAACAAATTACTCAAATCAGCATTAGAGCTTTTAAGAGCCTCTGCATTTTCCTTTTGTATCTGTAAGAAAATTTCTTTTCGATGAACAGAAATGTTTCTAGGTGCAACAATTCCAAGCTTTACCTGTTCGCCTTGAATACCTAAAACTGTAATTTCAATGTCATCGCCTATCATTATTGAACTACCTTTTTTTCTAGTAAGGGCAAGCATTCCTATTCACCTCCATTTTCCTTTTTCTTTTTTAATTCTTCATAGAAGAAATATTTTATAGGATATTCTTCGTTTTTAACAATAACTTGTTTACCTTTTTTGTTTTCCATATTGATAACAATAGGAGCTTTAAGGTTTACTGACATTTTAGAAACAGCAGTCGGAACAACAACGATGTTGTATATAAGAAGACTATCGTCAGTAATTTCGCCAAGTGAAACCAAATCATCATCGAAAACAAGAGGGTTATAGTCTGGCATAAATTTGTAAACGTCCATTATTATAAAAGAAATCGCTGGTTCTTCGATGGACTGAAGCCAAAGGAAAGGAGAATTTTCATCGTCACTTTCAACTATAGTAAATTTTCTCAATTGTTCAAAACCTAAAATACCACCGTCAAAGTCATAAATTAAGCTTTCATCTATATCAATAGTCCCAAAATTTTTAGTTTCAATAAGCACAACAATTCCCCCTTTAAGTTCGAGTAAAAGTCATTTGTATATTATAAATAATCAGCAAGTGTAAGCTGTGTGATTGTCATACCTGTTTTCAAAGATGCCTGATAAGAAGCGTTTGCTGTGTTAAAGTTCATTGCAACTTCAGCATAGTTAATATCTTCGTTGTCAGATAAAAGTTTTGTATAGTTTACTTTATCATCGCCTAATCTATCCTGAATAAGGCTAATTCTTGACATTCTAACACCAAGGTTTGTGTGTTGTTCTGTGATAGATGTGTTGATGTCGTTTACTTTTGTAATCATAGCATCGAATTTATCACGAAGGTTAGAGTCAAAATTAGTTTTTTCTGCTTCAGATAAAGATTCATAAGTAACTCCACCAAAATATTCTTTAACATCATCTGTAGAAAGTTTACCAGCCATATAATCAGCAACTTTATCAAAATAATGAAGAGTATCGTACATTTCAGGAGTGTATATATCTGTAGCAAGTGAATTTATTTCGATATAATTGTTTGTACCAACCTCAAGTTTAATAAGATTGCTAGTTTTAGCAGCATCAAGCTGGCTATCTGGAATTACAATGTCAATACCATCACCATTTACAGAGAAATCAACACCATCTTTTGCGTCATTGATGTCAGCAGAAACAGGATAAGATGTAGTGCCATCAACAAGTGTAATTTCTTTATATAAAGTACCAGTACCAGTTGAACCAGAAGTACCACCACTTGTTGTACCACCTGTTGAACCAGAGTCGGAACCAGAAGAATCTATTTTTGTAACAAATTTAATAGTTTGCTTATCGTCAGAAACTTTTAATTCCATACCGTTTGCACTTACGGTATCTTTAAGTTTGTCGATAAGTTCATCTCTTTCAGCTTCAAGAGCAGATGTATCGCCACCAGCAGCGATTAAATCGTTTAATTCAGCAATACGAGATGTTGCGTCATTAGTATCTTTAATAACTCCATTTGTAACTTCTTCAAGGAGTTTATCTGGGTTTACGCTAACTTTATAAACTTCAGGATTTAAAATATTTTTTCCAGTAACTTCATCTTTAATTATTGTAGCCTGGTCTGTCTTATATCCAGAAAATACGTATCTACCCATATAAGTAGAATTTAATTCAGTTTCAAGCTGTTCAGTTAAAGAGTTGAACTGATTTAAAATTTTAAGTCTATCTTCATCTTTGTAACTATCATTTCCACCTTGAACACAAAGCTCACTCATTGATGTAAGAAGTGATGTTATGTTTGTAAAAGCAGATTCTGTAGTTTCCATCCAAGAATAAGCCTGTTTAGAGTTAGAAGTATATTGTTCAGTTGATGAAACAATATTTCTAAATTTCAAAGCACGGCTTCCGACAATTGGATTTTCAGAAGGCTTTTGAATTTTCTTTCCAGAACTAAGCTGTGTATAGTATGTATCTAAATTACTCATATTTTTGTTAATTCTATTAAGCATAGAATTAGTCATCATATTGTTAGTAATTCGCATTAAAAATCCCCCATTCGATTAGATTTTTGGAAAATGTAAGCCCTATCAGTAATAGGACTTACTTTATTAATTAAACACCTAAACCGTTTATAGTTGTGTCATAAATCTGGCTTATACTCTGCATAAGTTTAGCAGAAGCAACATAAAGTTGTTGATATTTGATAAGGCTTGTCATTTCTTCGTTCAAGCTAACACCAGAAACAGATATTCTTTGATTATCTGTGTTAAGAGTCATTTCTTCATAGAAAGCATCAAAGTTTTCAGATTGTTTTTTATCAATTGCAAGTTCAGAAGAAACACCATTTACAAAGTCTAAAACGTTACCCTGTTTAAAGAGGGAATTTTCGTTTTTAATCTGAGTAAATTGGAGGATTATCTCGTTGTTACTTTCTTCAGAGCTTGCACTTGTTGATGCTGCAAGTCTTTTAGAATCTTTTAAAAGTGCATCAGATACAGAGAAGTTAAAAGCAGTTATTTTGCTATAATCAAGCTCAGTATCTTCAACAGTTTTTCCGTCTTCACCCTTATATGAAAAGAAAAGATTACCTGTATTACCGTAAGAGTCATAACCTTTTATATGACCGTCAATACCTTTTATGTCAGTACCGTCAGCGTATTTACCTTCGTTAAATGCTCTAGCGATAGTTTGAGTAAATTCGTTCAATCTATCAATGTAGTAAGGAATACCTTTGTAGTTTTGAACAACGCCGATACCTTTGTCTGCGTCAGCATCGTCACCTGTACCAGTGCCATTACCAGTTGTAGTTTTATCAAGAACGTTACCATCTCTTAAATCAAGAAGACCTTTAAGGTCGCCAGAAAGACCAGTTGTGCTAAATGGAATTTTAGATGACCATTGTATATCATAAAGTCCATAAACATCATCTTCATCAAGAGCAGTTTCGTTAGTTCTTGAAACGCATTCAAGCTTACTATTATCGAAATGGCTTACAAGAGATTGACCATTTATAGAAACATAAAATTTCTCGCCATATTCAGTATCAACTGTACTAACTTCTGTATTTACATATTGAGAGAGTTCATCAACCAATAATGCTCTTTGGTCACGTAAATCGTTTGCGTGGCTTCCGTCAATTTCCATTGAATAAATTTGTTTATTTAAAGATACAATCTGGTCGCTGATTGAATTTATTTTTTTAACAAGCGTATTAACTTCGTCATTAATATCACTTTGCTGACTTTTCAAAGTTTCAGCATAAGTGTTGATGTTTTGAGCAAAAGCATAAGCGTAATTGACAACGCTTGTTCTATAAGTTCCGTCACCAGAGCTAAAAGTAAGACCACTAATGCTATTGAAAAAGTCATTTACAGATGACGCAATACCAGAAGAAGCAAGTTCATTAAATATAGTTTCAACAAGTTCAAGCTGGTCATTTTTTTCTTTATATTCGCCATAAGTAGCGTTTTGTTCCCAATATTTTTTATCAAGGTAAAATTCTCTAACCTGGTCTACACCATAAACCTCGCTACCAGTACCAATCATACCTTTGCCACATACTCCAGGAAGTGGAGTTGAAGCTCTTTGCAATACGACCTGTCTAGAATAACCTTTTGTTGACGCATTTGCTATATTGTTTGATGTAACAGAAAGTCCGTTTTTTGCAGTAAATAACGCACTTGTTGCAACATTAAATTCAAAAAATGCTGAATTCATCTAATCACTCCTTACTAACGGCCAACAACGCCCATACTGTTTACGACTTTGTCCACCATAGAATCAATTATGTTTATAAATTTAGAAGACGCCTGATAAGCATACTGATATTTAAGCATATTAGAAAGTTCCTCATCAAGGGAAACACCAGATAAAGTTTGACGTTTGTTGTCAACACTAACTAAAAGGCCGTCGTGTTCATCGTAATATGTACTTGCCTCGTCAACTTCGACAGAAAGGCCATCAACAATACCACGATAATATTCAGATACAGAGGCAGTGTTACCAACAGAATTTGTAAGTCCCTCAACGCCTTTTTCCCATTTTTGCATAACTTCGATAATTCTAGTTGTATCTGCAACGTCACCAGAAACAGATAAACCAAGATAGTTGTAACCGTCAGAGTCAAGCAAAACAGGATTTATTTTAATGTTGTTTGTTGTAAGTTCGCCATTTGGGTCAATTTTAACAAATATATCAACACCGTTTCCACCAACTAAGTCGTAAGTATCCCCACCGGCAAAATTTTCATTAAGTAAAGAAGCAATCTTGTTTACAAGATTATCAAATTCCTTTTGAATTTTAGGTATCAAGAAGTTAGAAGTATCTTTATCAGAAGAAGTATAATCAGCGATTATGTTACCCCTTGCAACCATAAGCCCTTTCAAAAGACCAGAGCAGTTGTCAGAACCACCGGCAAGATTTTCTGTTGAAATATCGCCAAAGAGCGAAATAGCATCAGAATCAGAAGGAAGAACCTCATCAGACCTTGTAAAAACAGGCTCAACAAAGGCATAGCCAGCAGTTGCATATTTTAATCCAAGTTTGTTTACGTTGTTGTTTACAACAAGCTCTTTACCATTTGTAAGAATGTCAACACTACCGTTTTTACCGTCATAAACAGTAATATCAAGGTAAGTGCTAAGTTCATCTATAAGTAAATTTCTAGAATCTCGATAATCGTTTGCGTTATCACCGTTAGCCTCATTGTAGGCTATTTTTTTATTCAAATCGTTTATCTGTTCAGTCAAATCATTTATTTTACTAACGGTAGTTTTAATCTGACCATTTAAGTTTAATTGATAGTTATAAAGACCGTCTTGAATAGTCTTCATTTTGTTCATAAAAGTTACGCAAGTTTCAATGAAAGAGCCTCTTGTTTCGATACCGTCCGGATAGATAGTAAGCTCATTCATAGCAGACCAAACATCGTTTATAACTTCTTGAGCGTTATATGAACTTTCAAGCTCACCGATGATATTTTCAATTTCCTGACCGGTTGTATATCTAACAGCGTAATAGTTAGATACACCTGCCTCTTGTCTATATTCTGCATCATAAAATTTATTTCTAATTTGTCTGATTTCACTTAAATCAGTACCCATACCAATCTGAAGAAGGCCAACCTTGCTTTCAGAATAAGTTCTGTATAAAAAAGTTTGTTCAATATTACTTTGGCGAGTATAACCCTCTGCACCAGAGTTCGCCATATTGTGTCCTGTTGTAGAAAGGCCAGATTGAGCATTTCTTAAACCACTAACACCAATGCTGTAGCTTGACATAGAACCCATTTCAAAGTCCTCCTTTATCGTTACTGTTTTATATCAAAAAATCTTTCCCCTGTAGGAATTTCGTTTCCAAGCGTATCGCAGTAGTAAGGTCTTCTGCTAAGGGAGCCACGAAGTAAATTCATCTGAAATTCAGCCTGTTTTAAAGACTCACCTATAAGGGTATTATTTAATTCGTTAATTTTTTTAAGTTCATCTAATAGACTAATAGTCTTTTCATAAATTTCCTTTACACTCTCAACCTCAGGCTGTTTGTCAATATATTCAATAATTTTAGACAAAGTTATATCTTTGGAATCTTTGTTCAAAACAAAAGCAATGTCGGAAAAGTATTCCTCTCTTTTTTTATCGAGTTTAATGGCTTTTCCGACCAAGCTATTTTCTTCATCGTTTATTTTATGAAGTTGTTCAACATCATTTTTTATGATAACACTCTTTTTTTCCTTACCTGTTTGGATAAGTTTTTCGTATATTTCGTTCATCTGGTTTAGTGTTTCAGATAAATCATCAATAAGACCAGCCAATAAAATCACCTCGATAAAAACAATTAATAGTATAAGTAAAAATTAAAAATTAAAGATAAGACATAATTTTATCGGCAATATCTTCAGCAGAAACGTTGTAAGAACCGTTGTCGATTTGTTTCTGAATGTTTTGGACTTTGTCCTCTCTAATAGACTGAGAAGATAACGCAGCTTTAAAAGCGATTTGGAACTCTCTAGCCTCATCAGAAACATTAACTTTATCTTTGTTAGAAGTATTAGAAACTTTTTTGCTAGCAGTAATAGGCTTAGCCTCATAAGTTTTGTATACTTGAGAAATATTTGAGATTTTCATATTAGACACCTGCCTTTCAAAACATTTTACCACAACAAAAATTGAAGCAGCAATCTCAAATTAAGGTAAGCATAGAAGCCTCTATACTATATGAACAAACCAAAAAAATGGTTCAAAAAAATAGTTTTAAAGTAAAATTTTTTGCAAAAAACATTACAAATATCTTATACGATATAAGTCCATAAATATCTTCAGATATAATTTATATCGGCTTTATGCCCAATAAATATTATAGTTTTGCAAAAAAAAATTAAACAAATTTATATTAATATAAGGCTAATTTCTAGACAAATTTGTACAATAGATTTTTTAAAATTTGCAAGATAAAATGTGTTAACTTGCAAAAAATCACATTTATCAATTTTTTAACAAACATCAAATTTCAAATCATTTTTGTTCAAAAAACACGATTAATTGAACATTTATTTCAAAGTTTTTTATTTTTTTAATTTTTCATTTTTAAAAAAAATGAAAAAAAATTAAATTTTTTAAATAAAAAACTTGCATTTTAAAAAAATCTATAGTAAAATAAAATTCCAAGAATTAATTAATACAATATGTTGTTTTCAAAAATCATATCATATTGTAACAAATTAGCTTTTGTAAAAAATAATAAAAATCAAATAACAAGTTTATGGAAGGACTGATATTGTGGATTACAATGGATTACCCCCAAAACAAGGTCTTTATGACCCTAAGTTTGAACACGATGCCTGTGGTATAGGACTTATTGCTAACATCAAAGGTAAAAAGTCCCACGACATTATCGATAGTGCAATTCAGATTTTGAAAAACCTTGCACACCGAGGCGGTGTAGGAAGTGAGCCTGATACAGGCGATGGTGCTGGTATTTTAATTCAAATACCCCACGCATTTATGAAGAAAGTTTGTGTGAACGAAGACATTAAGCTACCCAATGAAGGAGATTACGGAGTGGGTATGCTTTTTTTATCCCCAGATTTTGACACAAGAACCAAATCTTTGGCAAAATTAGAAAAAATTGTTAGCGAAGAAGGACAAACTTATCTTGGTATGAGAGAGGTTCCAACTTATGCTAAATGTATCGGTAAAAGTGCAAGAGAAGCTATGCCACGAATAGTACAAGTTTTCATTAAAAAAGCTGATAATATTAGTGCTGGCGATGAATTTGAAAGAAAACTTTTTGTTATTTTAAAAAGAGCCGAAAAGGACATCAGATTTAGTAAAGAAGATAAAGATAGTTATTTCTACTTTGCGTCATTATCTTCAAAAACTATAGTATACAAAGGTATGCTTACACCAGACCAAGTAAATAGATTTTACCTTGACCTTATGGACCTTGATGTAAAAACTGCTATTGCTATGGTTCACTCTCGTTTTAGTACAAACACTTTCCCTAGCTGGGAGAGAGCTCACCCTAACAGATATTTAATCCATAACGGCGAAATCAACACAATAAGAGGTAACGTAAACTGGATTAAAGCAAGAGAGAAAATGTTTGAAACAGATGTCTTTGGTGAAGATATTAAGAAGATTTATCCTGTCATAAATGAGGACGGAAGTGACTCTGCTATGCTCGATAACTTTGTAAATATGCTTACACTTTCCGGCTATTCTTTACCTAAAGCTATTATGATGACTATTCCGGAACCTTGGGAAAACGACTCTGCTATGCCGGACGAAAAACGTGCGTTCTATGAATATAGCAGTTGTATGATGGAACCTTGGGACGGTCCTGCTGCAATAGGCTTTACTGACGGTGTACAAGTTGGTGCAACACTTGACAGAAATGGACTTAGACCGGCAAGATATTATGTTACAAAAGATGATATGGTTATACTTTCTTCTGAAGTTGGTGTTTTAGATATTCCTACAGAGAATATTGTTAAAAAAGATAGACTTGAACCTGGAAAAATGCTCCTTATCGATACAAAAGAAGGAAGAATAATTGAAGACGATGAAATAAAGAAAAATGTTACATCTGAACACCCATATAGAAAGTGGCTTGATAAAAACCTCTTGAAACTTGATGAAATTAAATCATCTGAAAAAGCTCAAAACTGGCGTGACCTTGTTGACGAAATCAAAGACAAAACAAGTAAACAGCCTTATGGCGAACTTGTGACAAAAAGAATTATCGAACTTGAAAACATCTTTGTAAATAGAGAGAATGAGTTTGAAGAAAAAGAATCTTTGCTCACAAGACAAAAAGCATTCGGATACACTTGGGAAGATGTTGATATGACATTAAGGGGTATCATCGAAACAAAAACTGACCCAATTTCTGCAATGGGTACAGACTCACCTATCGCTGTTTTGTCTGAAAAACCACAGCTTTTATATAACTATTTCAAACAGCTTTTCGCACAGGTTACAAACCCACCGATTGACGCTATCAGAGAAAAAGTTGTTACAAGCACACTTGTATACCTCGGTGGAGAAAAGAACTTATTAAACCCAACAGGTGAAAACTGCCGTAGAATAAGATGTAAAACTCCAATCATTACAAATGAAGAACTTGACAAAATCAAAAAGATTGATGAAGACGGATTTAAAGCTGTAACAATCCCAATGCTTTACAACGCAAAAGAAAAAGACGGTATGGTTAGAGCTATCGAAGATATTTTCAAAGCTGTTGATATAGCTGTTGAAAATGGCTGTAATATAATCGTTCTTTCTGATAAAGGTGTTACATCTGAAAAATACGCAATTCCTGCACTTTTAGCATCATCTGGTGTTCATCATCACCTCATAAATAAAGGTTCAAGAATGAACGTAAGTATAGTTCTTGAAACAGGCGAACCTAGAGAGGTTCATCACTTTGCTGTTTTACTTGGTTATGGTGCAAATGCAATTAATCCATACCTTGCTTATGAAACATTAGAGGATATGTCTAAACAGGAATATATCAAAGTTTCTAAAGAAGAAGCTATCAATATATATGTTGACGTTGTTACAAGTGGCATAGTAAAAATTATGTCTAAAATGGGTATCTCTACAATTCAAAGTTATCAAGGGGCTCAAATCTTTGAAGCACTCGGACTTTCTGAAGATGTAGTTAAAAAATATTTCACAGGTACAGTAACTAGAATTGGTGGACTTACAGAAAGACATATAGCTAGAGAAACTAGACTTCGTCACGAAAAAGCATTTGATGTACTTACAAAAGAGAGTGCATTAGAACCTGGTGGAGATTATAAATGGAGAAGAGGAGGAGAATATCATCTCTTTAATCCTGAATCAATTTATAAACTCCAAAAAGCTTGTCAAACAGGCGACTATAAACTTTTCAAAGAATACACTGAACTTATGAATGATAGAACAGAACAACTCTGTCATATAAGAGGACTTCTTGACATAAGAACAGTTGATAAACCAATAAATATTGATGAGGTTGAACCGGTTGACTCTATCGTTAAGAGATTTAAAACTGGTGCTATGAGTTATGGTTCTATAAGCCTTGAGGCTCACCAATGTATGGCTATCGCTATGAATAGATTAGGTGGTAAATCTAATAGTGGTGAAGGTGGCGAAAACCCAGACAGATTTATTCCTGATGAAAATGGTGACTCTAGATGTTCAGCAATAAAACAGGTTGCGTCTGGTCGTTTTGGTGTAACTATCCATTATTTACAGAATGCAATTGAAATTCAAATAAAAATGGCACAGGGTGCAAAACCTGGTGAAGGTGGTCATCTTCCTGGCAAAAAAGTTTATCCTTGGATTGCAAAAGCAAGAAACTCAACTCCTGGTGTAAGCCTTATTTCACCACCACCACACCACGACATTTATTCAATTGAAGACCTTGCACAGCTTATCCACGACCTTAAAAATGCAAACAGAAATGCAAGAATAAGCGTTAAACTTGTTTCTGAGGCAGGTGTTGGTACAATCGCTGTCGGTGTTGCAAAAGGTCGTGCAGATGTTATTCTTATAAGTGGTTATGACGGAGGTACAGGTGCTGCTCCACGTACAAGTGTACGTCACGCCGGTCTTCCTTGGGAATTAGGTGTTGCCGAAACTCATCAAGCACTCCTTATGAATAATTTAAGAAATAGAGTTGTTATCGAAACAGACGGTAAACTTTTAACAGGTCGTGACGTAGCAATCGCAGCACTTCTTGGTGCCGAAGAATTTGGCTTTGCAACAGGTCCACTTATTACTATGGGTTGTGTAATGATGAGAGTCTGTAACCTTGATACTTGTCCTGTTGGTGTTGCAACTCAAAATCCGGAACTTAGAAAGAAATTTAAAGGTAAACCTGAATATGTTGAAAACTTTATGAGATTTATCGCACAGGATTTACGTGAATGGATGGCTAAAATAGGTGTGAAATCTGTTGAAGAGATGATAGGTCACGTTGAAAAACTTGCACCTAAAAAAGTTGATAACTGGAAAGCAAAAAGCGTTGACCTTACAAGCATTTTATATCAAACAAAAATCTGCTCAAATGATAACGAAAGATATTTCAATGTTAAACAAGACCACGAGCTTGAAAAAACTCTTGATGTAAATGCACTTGTAAGACTTTGCGAACCTGCTATCAACAGTGGGAAACGTGTTGAAACAAGTATGTCACTTACAAATATCAACAGAGTTGTTGGTACAATCCTTTCATCAGAAATCACAAAGAAACACGGTGATGACGGTCTTGCAGAAGATACAATAAATCTTAACTTCTCAGGTTCAGCAGGTCAGAGCTTTGGTGCGTTCCTTGCAAAAGGTGTGACAATGCGTCTTGAGGGTGACTCAAATGACTATATAGGAAAAGGACTTTCAGGTGGTAAAATAATTGTTGTTCCTCCTAAAAAAGCAAAATTTAAGGCTGACGAAAATGTTATAATAGGTAACGTTGCGTTCTATGGTGCTGTAAAAGGTGAAGCATATATTGACGGTCTTGCTGGTGAACGTTTCTGTGTACGTAATAGTGGTATGAAAGCAGTTGTTGAGGGAATAGGTCAACACGGTTGCGAATATATGACAGGTGGTCGAGTTGTTGTTCTTGGTAAAACAGGAAGAAACTTCGGTGCTGGTATGTCTGGTGGTATTGCATACGTTTATAATGTTGACGGAAAATTTGAAGAAAGATGTAATAAACAACTTGTTTCTCTTGAATCCGTTACAGAAAAAGAAAACGTTGCTGAACTCAAAGAGATGATTGAAAATCATTACAAATACACAGGAAGTTCAAAAGCAAAACAAATCCTTGATAATTTCGATGAAGAAGTTAAAAACTTTGTACAGGTAATTCCTTTCGATTATAAAAAAGTTATTACTGAAATCAAAAATTGTACATTAAAGGGTATGTCAGAGGAAGACGCAAAAATGGAAGCATTTGAAGTTGTCATTGGAGCAAAATCTGCACAGAAAGGAAGCGTTGTAAATGGGTAAACCAACTGGATTTATGGAATTTGATAGAAAACTTCCTGAAGATAGAACACCAGAAGAAAGAATAAAAGACTGGAATGAATTTCATACTCACTTTGACACAGACTCTTTAAGGGAACAGGGTGCAAGATGTATGAATTGTGGAGTTCCTTTCTGCCATACGGGCAAACCTCTCGAGGGAGGTTGTCCACTTGGCAACTATATTCCTGAATGGAATGACCTTGTTTATAGAGGAAAATATGACGAAGCATACAAACGTCTTACAAAGACAAGCAATTTCCCAGAGTTTACCGGTCGTGTTTGTCCTGCCTTGTGTGAGGGTTCTTGTACACTTGGAATGAATGAGCCGGCTGTTACAGTTAAAAATATCGAAGTTCATATCATTGATAAAATGTTTGAAGAAGGCAAAGTTCTTCCACGAATACCTAAGAAATCAACTCAAAAAAGAGTTGCTGTTGTAGGTTCAGGACCATCTGGACTTGCTTGTGCCGATATTCTTAACCAAAAAGGTCATACAGTAACAGTTTTTGAACGTGCTGACAGAGCCGGTGGACTCCTTATGTACGGTATACCTAATATGAAACTTGATAAAAAGGTTGTTCAAAGACGTATTGATATTCTTGAAAAAGAAGGTATCAAGTTTGAATATAATACAGAGGTAGGCAAAAATTACCCTGTTTCAAAACTTATAAATGATTTTGATGCAGTAGTTTTATGTTGTGGTGCAACAAAAGCAAGAGATTTGCAAGCAGAGGGAAGAAAAGAAACAAAAGGTATTTATTTTGCTGTTGATTTCCTCAAAGCAAATACAAAAAGTTTGTTGGACTCTAATCACGAAGACAGACAATATATAAGTGCAGAGGGCAAAGACGTTATTATAATCGGTGGTGGAGATACCGGTACAGACTGTGTTGGTACATCTATAAGACACGGTTGTAAGAGCGTGACACAGATAGAAATTATGCCGGAAGCACCAGAAAGCAGACGTGCAAACAATCCGTGGCCACAATGGCCAAGAATCAAGAAAACTGATTATGGTCAAGAAGAAAGCATTTATAAATTTGGAAAAGACCCTAGAGAATATTTAAACACAGTCACTAAGGTTGTTCCAGATGAAAACGGAAATATAAAAGAAGTTCATACAGTAGAGGTTGAATGGGTAACTGAAAACGGAAGAATGACACCAAAACCTGTTGCTGGAACAGAAAAAGTACGTCCTTGTCAACTTATGCTTTTAGCTATGGGATTCACAGGACCGGAAGACACACTTATTAAACAGCTTTCACTTGAAACAGACGCAAGAAGCAATGTAAAAGCTGAATACGGAAAATATGAAACAAACGTAAAAGGTGTTTTTGCTGCCGGTGATATGAGAAGAGGTCAAAGCCTTGTTGTTTGGGCAATCCACGAGGGTAGAAGTGCTGCCGAGGCTTGCGACAAATACTTAGAAAATAGATAAGAATTATAAAAAATGCCCCTTGAGGTCTATCCTCAAGGGGCATTTCTTTAAAACCTTTTTGCTATAGAAAAACGTTTCAATTTACTATTAAGCTTTTGCTTTAACATTTTACAAATTAGCTATGTTGACAAGATAACATTCGCTTATTCCAAACTTGCTCCTTAAATATTTTAAAGTGTTTATTCCGTCTTGCTTGTAGATGTATAAACCAAAAACAGTCGGGCCACTTCCACTCATTAGCGAACCTAACGCACCGAACTCAAGCATAGCACCTTTAATTTCCTCAATAATTGGGTATTTTTTTATCGTCACAGACTCAAGAACGTTGCAAAGACTGTCACAAACTTCTTTCAAGTTGTTTTTTTCTATGTCTTTTCTAAACTTAGCCATATCTGGTCTTTCAGAAACATTTGCCATATCAAATTCCTTATACACTTCAGCTGACGAAACATCAATATCTGGCTTTGCTAATACAACATACATAACAGGGAAATCAGGCAGTTTTGTGAGCTTTTCCCCTATCCCCTCTGCAAGGCAAGTTCCACCGTCTATACAGTAAGGCACATCTGCACCAAATTTTACAGCAATCTCTTTTAATTCACTATCTGATAAAGGTAGTTCAAATAAATTTCTAACCCCTTTTAAAACAGCAGCACAATCTGTACTCCCCCCTGCAAGACCTGCTGCAACAGGTATATTTTTCTGTATATATATATCTATGCCGTCTTTTATGCCATAATTTTCTTTCAAATAACTTGCTGCTTTGTATGCAAGATTTTTTTCGTCTGTTGGTATCTTATCACTATCTGTTGTTATGTTAATCCCGTCACTTTCCTTGTTGACTGTAATTTTTACATTATCGCATAAGTCAACAGTTTGCATTATCGTCTTGATTTCGTGGTATCCGTCATCTCTTTTTCCAACAATATCAAGTGCAATATTTATTTTTGCTTTTGCTTTTATCGAAGTAAATTTACCCATTTTATCACTCCTATACCTTTAAAATTAAAATACTATTTTTGTTTTCCTAAGTTCATTGCCACGTTCACTATTTCACGAGCAACATCTAGTTTCGACATTTTAGGAAGTTCTTTTATATCATCTTTTGTTATTATGCTAACAACATTTGTGTCAGTTCCAAAACCTGCACCGTCAGCTTTAAGGCTATTTGCAACAATTATATCAGCATTTTTAGAATCAAGTTTTTTTCTAGAATTTTCAATCAAATTTTCTGTTTCCATAGAAAAGCCACATATAACCTGACCTTTTTTTCTCTCACCCAAAGATTTCAAAATATCGTTTGTTCTTTTTAAAGGAATAGCCAAATCGCCCTCTTTTTTCTTGATTTTATTTTCGGCGACATTTATAGGTGTGTAATCAGCAACAGCAGCCGACTTAAATATATAATCACAATCCGTAAAATTATCCATAACTGCATTATACATATCTTGTGCTGAAACGACATTTATAACGTTTGCTGATAAAGGTGGTTCAATAGAAACAGGTCCACTTATAAGGGTAACGTCTGCCCCTCTCATAACGCACTCTTTAGCTATAGCATAGCCCATTTTACCGGTTGAATGATTTGTGATATAACGCACAGGGTCAATAGTTTCTTGAGTAGGGCCAGCAGTTACAACAACTTTTTTACCAACTAAATCTTTTTCCCTAGCAATTTCATTTAAAATATGCTCTAATATAATTTCTGGCTCTGGAAACTTTCCGTCACCAACATCATTGCAAGCCAAAAGACCTTTAGCCGGAGCAATAATTTTATAGCCGTGTCTTTTAAGTTTTTCAATATTTTCTTGAACAATAGAATTATGAAACATATTTGTATTCATAGCTGGCGAGATAATTTTAGGACAAGTTGCCGCCATAATAGTTGTTGAAAGCATATCATCAGCGATACCGTTTGCAATTTTACCAATTATATTAGCACTTGCAGGGGCAACGATAAATAAATCAGCCTTTTTAGCAAGCGAAATATGTTCTATGTCAAATTTAAAATTTCTATCGAAAGTATCAACGACACATTTTGTCGCAGTAAGTGACTCAAAAGTAAGAGGTGTCACAAATTTAGATGCGTTCGCAGTTAATATAACATCTACATTTGCGTGTTGTTTAACTAAAAGCCTTGCGAGATAAGCTGCTTTATATGCAGCAACGCTCCCCGTCACACCAAGAACAATATTTTTCCCTTTCAGCATAGTGAATCTCCTTTTAAATTTCTAATTTGTCAAATTTTTTCATCAATCAAATTTTCATCTTCCTTTCATTATAATATCATAAATCGACCTAAAAATCTATACAATACAAAAATAATATCGTTTTATAAAAATTTTTATACAAAATTTTATATAAAAAAGTATACAAATTTCAAAAGTTTTGTGGTAAAATTTAAGAAAGGGACTTCCCTATTGGATACAGTTATAATTATTTATCAATCCGAGTAAAAAAATAAATACGACAGGAGAGATTTAAAAAATGAAACTTTTTATTGATACTGCAAACGTTGAGCATATTCGTGAAGCAAATGATTTAGGCATTATTTGTGGAGTAACAACAAACCCATCTCTTATTGCAAAAGAGGGAAGAAAGTTTGAAGATGTTGTAAAGGAAATATCAGAAATCGTTGACGGACCTATTAGTGCCGAAGTTATAAGCCTAGAACACGAGGGAATGATAAAAGAAGCAAGAGAGCTTGCAAAGATACATAAAAACATAGTTGTAAAAATCCCTATGACTTTAGAGGGTTTAAAAGCAGTTAAGGTTTTAACATCTGAGGGAATTAAAACAAATGTAACCCTTATCTTTAGTGCAACACAAGCATTAATGGCAGCAAGAGCTGGTGCGACTTATGTAAGTCCGTTCCTTGGTAGACTTGACGATATAGGTCAAGACGGAATTAGCCTTATCGAAGAAATCGTTGATATTTTTACTATCCACGGAATTGAAACAGAAATAATAGCAGCAAGTATCCGTCACCCATTGCACGTTATAAATGCAGCAAGAGCTGGTGCGAATATAGCTACAATTCCTTATAAGGTAATTATACAGATGAGTAAACACCCTCTTACAGATATAGGAATTGAGAGATTTTTAAAAGATTGGGAAAGCGTTCCAAAGAACTAAAAATAGCTGGAAATAACTAATTAAGAACTAATTAATAAAAGATTGATATAATTTAATTTTCTATTAAACACCATAGGCAACTGAAATTTCAGAAGATTTTTTAGCTTATATGTTAGCAGTTAAGCCTATATTATGTTTGAAAATTGTTTAATTTGAAATCTTGATTAATTAAACCTTATTAAATAGGAAATTTATTTAAGTTGTTTTGTGATGTACATAGGAGGAATTATTAAATGAATACAGAACAGTTAGCAATTAACACAATCAGATTTTTAAGTGCTGAAGCTATCGAAAAAGCAAAATCTGGTCACCCTGGGATTACTATGGGTTCTGCACCTTTAGCATATACGCTTTGGTCAAAATTTTTAAAACACAATCCAGAAAATCCAAACTGGGTAGATAGAGACCGTTTCATTTTATCAGCAGGCCACGGCTCAATGCTTTTATATTCATTATTTCATCTTTTCGGATATGGCACAACTATCGAAGACCTCAAAAACTTTAGACAGTTTGGTTCAATGACTCCAGGTCACCCAGAATACGGTCATACAAAAGGTGTTGAAATCACAACAGGACCTCTTGGACAAGGTATTGCAAATGCAGTTGGTATGGCTGTTGCAGAAAGCCACCTTGCCGCAAAATTCAATAAAGATGATATTAAAATCGTTGACCATTACACTTATGCGTTATGTGGTGACGGTTGTTTAATGGAGGGTATTTCAGCAGAGGCAGCCTCTCTTGCTGGAACTCTTGGACTTGGAAAACTTGTTCTTCTTTATGACTCAAATAATATTACAATCGAAGGAAGTACAGATTTAGCATTTACTGAAAATGTTGGCGATAGATTTAGAGCGTATGGCTGGCACGTTCAGAGAGTTGAAGACGGAAACGATACCGTAGCTATTGCAAAAGCAATTGAAGAGGCTAAAAAAGTTACAGATAAACCATCTTTAATCGAAGTTAAAACAATAATCGGCTATGGTTCACCTAATAAAGCTGGTAAAGCATCATCTCACGGTGCCCCTCTTGGAGCAGAAGAAATCAAGCTTACAAAAGAAAATCTTGGTTGGGAATATAAAGAAGAATTTTTTGTACCAGAGGAAGTAAAAGCAGAAATTAACGAAATCAAAAAATCACTTAAAGCAAAAGAAGATGAATGGAACAAAACTTTTGCTGAATATGAAAAGAAATATCCAGAGCTTGCAGAAGAATGGAAAGCTTGGCAAGATAATAACTTTGCTGAAAAACTCTATGATGATGAAGATTTCTGGACTTATACAGAAGAGAAAGCAACAAGAGAATCATCAGAAATCGTGCTTAATAAAGCAGCAAAAGTTGTACCTAACCTTTTTGGTGGTTCTGCAGACCTTTCACCATCTAATAAAACAGTTATGAAAGGCAGAGAATATTATTCAAAAGAAACTCCAGAGGGTTCAAACTTCCACTTTGGTATTCGTGAACACGCAATGACAGCTATGGCAAACGGAATTATGGCACACGGTGGACTCAAACCATATATCGCTGGTTTCTTTGTATTCTGTGACTATATGAAACCTGCAATGCGACTTTCAGCTATAATGAAATTACCAGTAATAAGCGTTCTCACTCACGATAGTATCGGTGTTGGCGAAGACGGACCAACACATCAGCCAATAGAACAGCTTGCGTCATTAAGAAGTATCCCTAACTACATTGTTTTCCGTCCTTGTGACACAAACGAAACAGCAGCAGCTTGGTATACTGCCCTTACTAGAAAAGATGCACCTGTTGGACTTGTATTCACAAGACAAAAAACAAAATTACTCAAAGAAAGTGGAAAAGGAGCATTAAAAGGAGCTTACGTTGTCAGAGAGAGCGAAAAAGAAACTCCAGACATTATCCTTATGGCATCAGGTTCAGAAGTTGGACTTGTTTATGACGCTTATGATGTTCTCAAAGAAAAAGGAATTGACGCAAGAGTTGTAAGTATGCCATCGTTCGAACTTTTTGAAGAACAGTCAGACGAATATAAAGAAAGCGTTCTTCCTAAAAAGGTTACAAAACGACTTGCTGTTGAAGCAGCCTCTGACTTTGGCTGGCATAAATATATCGGTCTTGAAGGCGATATAATTTGTATGGAAAGCTACGGCGAATCAGCACCTTACGCAAAACTTTTTGAGAAATATGGATTTACTGTAGATAACGTTGTTGAACACGCTGTAAAATTAGTTAAATAATAAAAATCTGTAAGGCTGTCGACTTGTTTCGATAGCCTTATTTGCGTAATAAAATATTAACAGAGAGGTTACGTTATGAAAAAAATTAAAAAGCAAATGGAATTTATAATTGAGATAGATAAATTAAAAAGCATATTTAGACAATCTTTGCTTGCTGATAGCTCACGTCACGAAAATGATGCAGAGCATTCTTGGCACTTGTGTATGCTTGCGATAACACTGGAGGAATATGCTGAAAAGGGAACAGACCTTTTAAGATGTATAAAAATGCTTTTAATACACGACATAGTTGAGATTTACGCAGGTGACACATACCTTTATGACGAAAAAGGTATGGAAGATAAGGCAGAAAGAGAAAGAAACGCAGCAGAAAAAATATATGGAATACTTGATGAAGAGCAGAAAAAACAATTTATGGATTTGTGGCTTGAGTTTGAGGACGCAAAAACAAAAGAGTCTATTTTTGCAAACACATTAGATAGGGTACAACCAATTATGTTAAACTATTTAACAGAGGGAAAAATGTGGATAAAGAACAAAATTCATAAACAACAAGTTGTTGATAAAGGTTGGAGAATTTTCGAACTTGCCCACCCAGATATAGCAGAATATATGATGAACATAATTGATGAGAGCGTAGAAAAAGGTTATCTTTTACCTTAATACAATAAATATACACAAAATAGGCCCTTGAGGTAATACCCCAAGGGCTTTAGACTATCAAAAAATGAGTTTTCATTAAAATCGCCACAAACTTTAATTATAAAAAAGAATCACAATTTTGCTAAAGAAAATATCTGTTTCCTTCCCTAATTAAATTAACAAAAAATCAACAACTTTTATAGACTAGTCAATAATACCCATATCGCTAAAAGGATACCATTTGAAAATAACTTCTGCCACTATGTCACTTTTTTTAATAGGTCCAAAAAATCTACTATCAGAGCTTCTTTCTCTGTTGTCACCAAGCACATAAAATTCATCATCACCAAGCGTTATATCTATGTCATCGTTAGTTGAATTAGGAACTTTTATGTAAGGCTCAATTAATAAAGTATCATTAACAAAAACTTTTTTATCTTTTATTTGTATATGGTCATTAGGTTTACCAATAACCCTTTTAACAATTATTTCATCATTTCCGTCATAAGTTATCTTGCAAAGCACAATGTCATTATAATCTATAAAATTTAAATAAGAACAAAGCCTAGAAACAATAACCCTGTCGCCCGTGCTAAAAGTATTTTCCATAGATGACCCCTCTATCAAAAAAGGCCAAGCCACAAAATACAGCACAACAGCAATAACTACAGCATCTATAAGTGCCGATAACCATTCTTTCAATTTTGATTTTTGCATTTAAACATTATTACTCCTTCTGTAGTTCAACGTTATAAACTGCCTCGTGGTCAGAAATATAAATTGAACCGATTGTTATGTCTTTGTATCCCTCTTTTTTAAGGGTTACGGAATGTTGCCCCTGCGTAACGTCACTTGTATATGGCGTTGTACCAACAGACGCACCGTCTATTAAGATACTTGCTCCTGTTGGGTTAGAATTAACTGTTAAAGTTCCCATTTTAACCTCTTTTGTAAGCTGAATGTTAAGTATTTTTTCCTGTTTATTAAGCTTAACTTCAGTTTCATAATTGACGTATCCCTCTTTTATAACTTCAATAGTATATGTTCCAAATTCAAGCTCAAGGGGGTCACGTGATAATTCAAGCTTTCCATTTATATAAAGTGCATAATCTGTGACATTTGGTCTAATTGTAAGCTTACAAGATTTAACCTGAATTTCATTTAAATCAAGTGCATATTTTTCATTAACAGCAATATCAATTTCCCTAGTAAATGAGTCAATGTTAGACCCCTTTACAACGATTTTGTGCTTTCCACTTTTAAGCTTAATTTTATCAACATCAGAGAGCTTTTTATATACATTGGTGTCAATCTCAATTATACCGTCTTTAATCTTGTTATTTTGGGTAACATCAACTTCACAATGCCCTTTGTCTAAAGTAACAGTAAGAACTTCATCTCCATAACCAGAAATGGTTATTTCATCAACTGAAGAATCCAAAAATGATGGGTCAAAGTCCTCACCATTATATATAAACCTTGTGTTTTCGGTATATGAGTAAGTATTCATACCTGTTGATATTTTCATAGTATCAACATCAACTTTAAATCCACTTGTAAGTTTTTCAGAAAATCCTGCATCGCTCTCTTTAATAGAAACTAGAGTTGCATCGTCAGAATAGACAAAGTTCACCAAATCCCCCTCTGAAATCTCTGCAAAGGTAAGGCTTTTGCCATACTTATCCCTTAGGTCAGTAGCTCCCGTAACGGTATATTCGCCGGTATCGTCAGTTGTAACGTTGTAGATTGTAAAAGTTTTAAATGAATCGCTTTTTGTTTTTATAACGCCCAAATATTCCTGATTAGCAACTGAATTTTGCACAGTACTTGCAAAATCATAACTTTCACTTGTAATCTCAAAACTATCGATGTTTTTGCCACCAGAATTTTTGGAACTAAATGTATTATATACAATAACAAAAAGTGTAACAAAAACAACCACACCAAGACCAAGAGCAACGCTCATAAAAATAGGATATTGTGATTTTTTAGGAGGTACTTTTTTAGGGGCTTTTTTAATAGGCTCTTTCCTTTTGGACTTCTTTTTGTTGTAACTTTCAAAAGAGTCGAAGTCATCAAAACCAGAATTTTCAAAATCCGAAGCCTCTTTACTAGGTGTATAAAAAACCCCTTCTTCCTCATAATTTATATTATTTTTTTTATCAGCCATATAAATAACCTCATTACATTTTTTAAATAAAAAATTTCATAAATATATTTTATACATAATACACAAAAAAAACAAGTATTTTTGTAATTTTTCAAAAAAAAAGAAAAAATTATTGATAATATCTTGACAAAAAATAAACAGTAATATACCCTTAATTATAGAGATATTTTTTTTGACATTTTTCGATTTTAAGTTTAAAATATATCTTATAACAATATTTATACAACCTAGTCATATTTTAAGCTAATACTTAATACTTTGAATATAAATACCAATATGCAATAAAAGTTATTTCTATGTATTTTATTTATCAATTAATTGTTGCCTTAAAATATTTGTTTTAGGCTGTGTATTTATATTCATTTGTAAGAAACTTCTAAATTAGAAAATTAATAAGCAAATAGGAAATACTTATAATTTAAAAATCGATGTTTCTTCTAAAATGACTATGTGTTTTATGTAGTAGTTCCAAAGTAACTCAAGTAAATAAAAGGGAGGTACATCTATGTACAAAATAGTAAGTAAAAGAACACTTACAGATAACATTTTCCTTATGGAAATTGAAGCTCCAAGAGTTGCAAAATCTGCACTTCCAGGGCAATTTATCATCGTGAAAAATACAGAAGAAGGGGAAAGAGTACCTTTAACAGTTGCCGACTTTAATAGAGAAAAAGGTACAATCACAATCGTTTTCCAGACAGTTGGAAAAAGCACACTCGAACTTGCAACTTTCAACGAAGGCGACTTTGTTGCTGACTTTGTTGGACCTTTAGGTCGTCCAAGTGACCTTGTTGAAGAAAGCATCGAAGACCTTAAAAAGAAAAACATTATCTTTATCGCAGGTGGTGTTGGTGCAGCTCCTGTATATCCACAGGTTAAATGGCTCCACGAAAAAGGAATTGACGTTGACGTAATCGTGGGAAGTCGTACAAAAGACCTTTTAATTATGGAGGACGAAATGAGAGCTGTTGCTGGAAATCTTTATATTGCAACAGATGACGGAACTTATGGATTTAACGGACGTGTTACTGACTGTCTTAAAGACCTTGTTGAAAACAAAGGTAAAAACTATAACCACGCTGTTGTTATCGGACCTATGATTATGATGAAATTTGCATCAGCTATGACAAAAGAGCTTAATATCCCAACTGTAGTAAGCCTTAACCCAATTATGGTTGACGGAACAGGTATGTGTGGTGCCTGTCGTGTTACTGTAGGCGATGAAGTAAAATTTGCTTGCGTTGACGGACCAGAGTTTGACGGTCACCTTATAAATTATGATGAGGCTATGCGTCGTCAGGCTATGTATAAAACAGAAGAAGGTAGAGCAAAACTTAAATTTGAAGAAGGAGACACTCACCACCACGGTGGTTGTGGTTGCGGAGGTGACAAATAATGGGTGATGTTTTAAAAAGAGTTCCTGTTAGAGAACAAGAAGCTAAAGTTAGAGCAACTAATTTTGAAGAAGTTTGTCTTGGATATAATGCAGAAGAGGCAGTAGAGGAAGCAAATAGATGTCTTGGCTGTAAAAATGCAAGATGTGTTACTGGTTGCCCTGTTTCTATAGATATTCCTGGATTTATAAGCAAAGTAAAAGTTGGTGATTTTAAATCAGCAGCCGAAGTTATTTCACAGTATAGTGCATTACCAGCAGTATGTGGTCGTGTTTGTCCACAGGAAAATCAGTGTGAAGGTGTTTGTATCAGAGGAATAAAAGGTGATGCCGTTTCTATCGGTAAACTCGAAAGATTTGTTGCAGACTGGTCAAGAGAAAATAAAGTTGATTTAAGCAAAACAGAAGCACCTAACGGCAAAAAAGTAGCTGTTATCGGTTCTGGCCCATCAGGACTTACTTGTGCCGGTGACCTTGCTAAAAAAGGTTATGACGTTACTATTTTCGAAGCACTTCATAAAGCCGGTGGTGTTCTTGAATATGGTATTCCAGAATTTAGACTTCCAAAAGAAAAAGTTGTTAAAAGCGAAGTTGAAAACATCAAAAAACTTGGTGTTAAAATTGAAACTAACGTAATTATCGGTAGAACAATAACTATTGACCAACTTTTTGAAGATGAACACTTTGATGCAGTATTCATTGGTTCAGGTGCAGGACTTCCTAAATTTATGGGTATTGCTGGGGAAAATGCAAATGGTGTTTTATCAGCAAATGAGTTCCTTACTCGTGTAAACCTTATGAAAGCATATAACGAAGACTATGACACACCAGTTAAAATCGGCAAAAAAGTAGCCGTTGTTGGTGGTGGAAACGTAGCTATGGACGCAGCTAGAACAGCATTAAGACTTGGTTCAGAGAGCCATATCGTATATAGACGTGGAACAGAACAGCTTCCAGCAAGAGCAGAAGAAGTTCATCACGCAATCGAAGAGGGAGTTATCTTTGATACACTCACAAACCCTACAGAAATACTTGTTGATGAAAACGGCTGGGTTTCTGGTATGAAATGTGTAAAAATGGAACTTGGTGAACCAGATGAATCAGGAAGAAGAAGTCCTGTTGTAATTGAAGGTTCAGAGTTTGTTATGGACGTTGATACAGTTATAATGAGTCTTGGAACATCACCTAACCCATTAATTTCTTCAACTACAAAAGGTCTTGATATTAACAAGAGAAGATGTATTGTTGCAGAAGAAGAAACAGGTCTTACAACAAGAGAGGGCGTATATGCCGGTGGAGATGCTGTTACAGGTGCTGCAACAGTTATCCTTGCTATGGGTGCTGGTAAAAAAGCAGCTAAAGCTATTGATGAATATTTACAAAATAAATAATTAAATAAAATGGCTGTCGATAAAGTCGACAGCCTTGCAAAAAATCAACGATTTTTTGCAAATTAA
>CABVAP010000019.1 GCA_902496345.1 uncultured Eubacteriales bacterium | reverse complement strand
GATGAAGATATTAAAAATCTCGGTTGGAGTAGCTTTGTTATGGGGCTTGATAGTGGGAAATATACGGAGTTGATTAGATATTTAAAAGAACGTAGGTTGTATATTAATGAACCTGTGGAAAATATTGAAGAAATGGAGGAATTTTAATATGTGTAGCTTGTTTGGTTTAATTGATTATGGGAATTGTCTTACGGCGAAACAAAAGGAGAAGATTATAAGAGTTTTGTCGGTTGAATGTGAAGTTAGAGGAACTGATGCAACGGGAGTTGCTTATGTTGAAAATGGAGAAGTTAAAATCTATAAACAGCCTCTGCCAGCAAGGAAATTGAAGCTGAAGTTTAAAAGCAATCCTAAGGTTATTATGGGGCATACGAGAATGACAACGCAAGGAGATGAAAGATTTAATCAAAATAATCACCCGTTTTATTCTAAAAAGTTGAAATTTGCCCTTGCTCATAATGGGGTTATTTATAATGATGATGTGTTGAGAAAATCAGAAAATTTGCCTAAAACAAATATTGAAACTGATACATATATTGCTGTGCAATTATTAGAAAAAGAAACTGCTCTTAACTTTGATAGCTTTAAAAATATGGCTGAAAAGGTTAAGGGCAGTTTTTGTTTTACAGTGCTGAATAATGAAAATGAGGTGTTTTTTGTTAAAGGCAGTAACCCTTTGGCGATTTACGATTTTGGTGGATTTTATTTGTATGCGTCAACTGATGAGATTTTAAAGAAAACTTTGAAAAAGCTTAGGTTTAGGGGAAATTATGAGGAAGTAAAGCTTAAATTTGGGGATATGATTAAAATTGATTGTGTTGGAGATATTGAAAAAGGCGAGTTTGAAGCTGATGATGAGGAGATTTATGGGTTTAGATATTTGAGAGATTATGGCTATTGGGGGTGCGAAAAAGAGGACAAGTGGATTGATGAATATTTGGATGGGATTATTGATTATGCTAAGGTTGTTGGGATTGATGAGGGGGATATTTTTAGGCTGTTGGAAATGGGGTTTGATGTTTTTGATATTGAAGAGATGATTTATGAACCAGAGGAGATTGAAAGGTTTTTGGGGAGAAATGAGTGCTTAGTTACAAAATAAGTAAATTTAAAATGTTAGAGTTAAGTTTTGATAGCTTAGTTCTAACATTTTTTTCAGGAGGTTTTATTAATGAAAAATAATTTTATTGAAGAAATGTATTATGGAAGAATTAATCCGAGTGAAAAGCGTTATCATATTTCTGATGAATATAAAAATGCCCTAAAAATGGTCAGTAATACTGAAAAACAACTGAAAGAAATGTTATCAAATCAAGAATTGAAATTGTTTGATGATTTTGTTAATGCTATAAATAAAGTTAATATTGTTGAAAATTTGGAAAATTTTAAAATCGGTTTTATGTTTGGGGTTCTTATGATGTGCGATTGTTTTGGGAATGATGAAAATAAGCGTTAATGCTTGACTTTTAAAATTGACTATACTAAAATTAAATTAGGGAAGGAGGGTATGTTTTGGAGAATAAATTGGCACGAGATATAAGTAGTACGTCTTATCAAGCAAGTTATGATAGGTGCTGTAAAATGTTACTTTCGCATAAAATAATTTTGGCTCATATTATGAAAGAGTGTGTTGAAGAATTTAAGGACTTTGATGTTAAATATATTTCTGAAAATTGTATAGAAAGTAATCCTGAAATATCAACGTTTAATGTTCATCAGGGCGAAAATCAAAAAGAAAGAATTAATGGATTGAATACAGAAGATATTTCTGTTGACGAGGGTACGGTTCGTTATGATATAAGATTTGTTGCAGTTGTTCCTCAAAGTGGGGAAATGATAAAACTTATAATAAATCTTGAGGCACAAAAAGATTATTATCCGGGATACCCTTTGATAAAAAGAGGTATTTACTATGCAAGTAGAATGATTTCATCACAGTATGAGGTTGAATTTAAAGAAAATGATTATAGTGGTATTAAAAAAGTTTATTCGATTTGGGTATGTACAAGTGTTCCTAAAAAGTATCAAAATACGATAACAAGATATAGATTTACAGAAGATAACCTTGTTGGAGAAGTTAAAGAACATGTGAAAAATTATGACCTTATAAATGTTATAATGGTTTATCTTGAAGATGATAATGAAAATTTGCCGTCTGGGTATAATAAAATGTTGAAGTTGCTTAGAGTTCTGCTTTCTGATTTGATGAGTCCGATAAAGAAAAAAGAAGTATTAAATAGTGATTTTGATATAAAAACAGATGTGAAATTGGAAAAGGAGTTGGTGGATATGTGTAACCTTAGTTCAAGTGTTTTGGAAAGGGGAATAGAGCAGGGAATAGAGCAAGGAAAAATTGAAGATTTAAAAAATATAATGAAAAATTTAAAACTTACATTTGAAGAGGCAGCAAACGCAATGAATATACCAGAAGAAAAAAGAGCAGAATATATGGAAAAAATTTGATATGGATTATTAAAAGGGCAAGAGGGTGGTAGGACTTTCTTGCCCTTTTTGTAGATTAATTTAATATTAATTTGATGAGCCCGATAAAGAAAAAAGAAGTATTAAATAGTGATTTTGATATAAAAACAGATGTTAAATTGGAAAAGGAGTTGGTGGATATGTGTAACCTTAGTTCAGGCGTTTTGGAAAGGGGAATAGAGCAGGGAATAGCACAAGGAATGGCACAAGGAATAGAGCAGGGAAAAATTGAAGATTTAAAAAATATAATGAAGAATTTAAAACTTACATTTGAAGAGGCAGCAAACGCAATAAATATACCAGAAGAAAAAAGAGCGGAATATATGGCAAAAATTTAATAGGGGTTGTTGAAAAGGCAAGAGAGTGTGAGACTTTCTTGCCTTTTATATAGAAAAATAATTGATTATTATATTATAAAAGCGAAAGAAGTAATAATATTGTTTTAGTAGAAAAAAGAGATTATAGAATATTTACTATTGGTATTTGTATTATTTATCGATTTTTACATCAGAAATGGTCCATTTATCTACATTTAAATATATAGAATCATCAAACTTATGTGAAACATAAATATAGGCTGTATTTTTAGGATCTAAGTTGGAATTTATTTTAAAAATATGAGTAATTTCATCTTCTGATGAGATGGTCTGTTCATATTTATATGATATTTGTCGATTTGTTAAATATTCCGCTAAATTAACAATAGTAATTATATCTAAATTATTTAATTTTGAAAAATCAAGTACAGGGTCAAAGGTATTATTTATATACATATTATGAGGTATTTCGAAAAAAGGCGAAACATATCCATTTGTTATATTTTCTAATAATTTATTATGTATATCTAATGAAGATTTTGATGATAATTCCATAGCAGAAAAAAGATTGGTTTTGGAATCTGTGTATAATACATAGGAATTATATAGTTTATTAAATTCATTAATAGAGTTGTCAAAAGTTAAAAATGTTCTTTTTCCTATGGTTGAAGAACTTATTAATTTTCCGTAATTATTAAGTTCTTTTCTTATAAGGTCAATAGATAGCTCGTTATTTAGATATAAAGTAGCTTCTTTAGAATAAAATGTTAAATAATGAAAATTATTAGTATCATCAAAACCTCTTAATATAATGCTATTATTATCACTATTATAAATATCAAGCTCAAAAAAGTCAGGAAAAATTGCACTAACACCATATTTAAAATTTTCATAAATATAAATGTCTTCATAAGGAAGACGTTCTAAACGATTATATTTATGGATTAGATTAATATTTTCAGTTGATGATGTTCCAACATTAAAGGAAGTATCATAATTTGTATTATCTTCCTCTAAGTTATGTGAATTTTGTGAAACTTGATTTTTTTGAGTAAAATAATTGCTTATAGAAATTATTAGATATAAAAATAATAGTGTGAATATTATTTTTATACATTTTTTCAAAGTCCTATATTTTAAAGAAATATAAAATTTTGAAATATTTTTATATCTATTTTTTGGGTCAATTTTTATTGCTTTGATAATTGGCTTGTATAAAGGGCTTTTAGTATAGTTTTTACCAAGAAGCTCTTTTAATGTTATTCCTAATGCGTAAATATCTGTGCGTTCGTCTGTTTGTGCAAAGCCGTATTGTTCCGGTGGAGCATATCCTTTTGTTCCAATTATTACAGTATCGTTATTTTTTGATGTGTCTGAAAATCTTGAAGCGTCAAAGTCTATAAGAACAACGGTATTATCGGGCTTTATAATTATATTTGACGGTTTTATATCTCTATGAATTATATGCTTTTTATGCAAAATTTTTAGTATATTGCATAATTGTATAGAAATATTCAATATTTCTTTTTTTGAAAAAATTTTTTCTTCTTTTATCAGTTCTGAAAGATTTTTTCCTTCTATAAATTCTTCTATAATGATAGTTGTTTCGTCTTCAGTATAAATTTCATATATTTTAGGTAAAGATTTATGTGAAATTCCTTTTATCATTTCGTATAAATCTGACTTTTGTTTTGTTATCTTTGAAATATATTTTTCGTTAGTTTCTTTGTTTATTACTAAATAAGTTTGGCAAATTGAAGAGCTTTTTAATATGGATACTTCTTCGTATTTTTCTGAATATAAATCGAAAATAGATAAATTATTTTGCATAATTATTCAATTATATCTTTATTATATTTATCGAGGTCGATATTTGTATCAATTAAGTTTTTATGATTTTCTATTGCCAATATTATTATACAATCTCGCTCATCTCGTGAATATAATTCGCTATATTTAAAAAATTTTAGTAATCGTTGAGTATCCTTTAAATTCATTTTAAAACCAAATGCTAAACTTATTACTTTATCTCTTGAAGGGACTCTTACTCCAGAAAATATATGATAGGCATATTTATTATTTAATCCGGAATTAGAAATAACTTCACTTTTTGTTAAATTATATTTTTTTAAAAGTGCATTTAAATGATCAGCTTGGTCTTTATTAAAAAGATCTTCTTTATTATTAAGAAAATAAGTTTCGACGTTATTGTCATTTATTAATTCGCTAATCAATTCTTCAGTTTCTTTCATTTTTTTCACCAACCTTTTTTTCATAGTAGCACAATATTTTTAGTTTTACAATATGAAATAAAAAAATTATGAAGTTAGCTGGCAGGAGAACAAAAGGGATTTTGTTCGGGGTATAATTTATTTGTCGAATTTTAATTTGTTTTTTTGTTTAGGCCGGCAAGATAAGTTAATGCAAGTTTTTTATCAGAATTGTCGAGAGTATTGAAAAGGCTCAAAAGGTCTTTTTGTTCAGTAGTTAAATCCATTTTTGGTGAATTGAAAAATTGTGAAAGTGTTATTCCAAAACCATTACATATTTTTACTAATGTGTGGATTGTTGGAATGTTTGGTTTGTTTAAAAGTGTGTTTAGTGTTGAATATGCTATGTCAGATTCTTTTGCAAGTTTGTAATAACTCCAGTTTCTTTCTTGACATAAATCTGATATTCGGTCTATTATATCTTTTTCGTACATAGTTAGCCTCCGATTTTTTGTTAAAGAAAATAGAAATTTTACTGCTTACACGTAGTATTAATAGCTTAGTTAATAATTATAAAATTATTTTATAACAATCTTTGGTTTAAAATTAGTTTTTAAAAACCGTTGTAAATATAACGGAAATATGATATACTAAAAGATGAAGGCATATTTTGTAAATTAATGGAACATTATAAAATAATAAAGTAGGAAATAAATATGGAATCTATTAAATTTATATTGATGATTATTTATTTAATTGTATGTTATTGGGCTGTTGGAGTTTGTTTTTATGAGGGTAAAGTAATTATTTAACAATCTTGGTTTCAACAAGTTTTTTCTAAAAAACTAATATATGCTGCTGCAGGTGGTTGGATTTTTATACCTGCTGCAATAATTAAAAAGGCTATTCTAAAAAAATAGGTTTTAATTAGTTAATTTTTAAACAAAAAATACTTTGTTATAAAAAATAAGTGGCTTTAAGGCAATGCTACATAAATAAAAAAATTTATAAATATTATAGAAAATATGCCTTAATTTTTAAAATTATATTTATTGGGTATAGTTTTAATAAAAATTTTAGGAGGAATATTATGATTAAAGATGTACAAGCAATTATTAATAGTAGTTCAAATATTTCAAACGAACAATTAAAGAAAGAACTTTTTGATCTATCACAAAAAGTTTTAAATAAAGGGGATAAATTTAGAGTTATTAATGCAGGGCTTCTGAAAGCAGGTAAAAGTTCATTGTTTAATGCTATTATTGGAGAAAGCGAAGTTTTTAAGACGGGTGTTATAAGAGAAACTATTTTAAATAGTGATTATGAAATGGAAAATTATATTTTGACAGATACACCAGGATTGGATGCAAATGATGAAGATACAGCTATTGCTATGGAAGGGTATAAATTAGCTGATATAATATTGTTTGTACATAATATTGTTGATGGTGAATTAAATAAAATCGAAACAGATTATATTTCAGAAATAGGAAATATGTTTGGATCAGTAAATAATTTTTTTGAAAAGTCTATTTTAGTTTTATCTCATGGGGATCAAATGGAAAATGCAAATGAAGTACTAGAAGTAATTAATAATCAATGTTTGAAATTATATAATTGTAAATTTTCAGATTGTGTTATTGTTGATTCTATTGGTTATATTAAAGGGTTAGAAGAATCAAAGGAATTATTAGTTAAAGAAAGTAATATTAAAGTGTTGCATAAAATTATAGAAGAAAATCTGCAAAATTTGCAAATTTCTTGTTTTTCTGATTACGTAAAAACATCTGTTGAAAATTTAAAAAATGATATAAATAAAGAAATTACAGATTTGAAAGCTAAGTTTGATGTTTTACAAGGGAAAAAAATTCTTGATAAAAATAAATTATTAGAAATAAAAAATAGTATTGAAAATAAAATGGAAAAATCTATATTAGACATAAATTCAAATTATGGAAATATTAATAGAAGAATAGAAAAACCTTATCTTAGTAGCTTTAAACGTTCTTATCAAAGATACAGTTCAAGGTCGAGTGCAGAAAGTGCTGCGGGTCATTCTTGTTTGGATGCGATGAATGCTGGTGTTAAATATATAAAAGAACAAGCAAGAGCGGTCTTATCTGAATGTTCTGATATAATTAATGGAGAAGGCATGGTTAAAAAGTTAAAAGATGATTTTTATGATGCTTATGTTTCTATAAAAAAAGAGTATTATAGCTATGAGTTAAATGAAAAAGATGTTTTAGGTTTCGAATTAAAAATAAATATACCTAAAAGTGTTGAGAAAGCAAAAAGTATGTATAATTTTCGTAAAGGTTTCTATAGATATGTTGATACAAATGTGTTAAAAAGCAAATATAATTATTTACATGATTATAGTTCAAATATGTATATAGAAGAAGATTATGAGGAGCAGTATGTAGAAGGTTTGTTTGGTGGTAAATGGAAAGATGTTAAATTTTATACATGGGAAATAGATGGTGCAGTTGATGATATAGAAGATGATGTTAAAGAATATTTAAATAATATTTTAAGCGAAGTTACTGATCCTTGTGCGATTGTTTATAATGAAATAAAAAATGATTTAGCTTTACAATTTAGAAATTTGGTTAAAGAAATTTTAACAGAAATGGACGGTCAAATAAATAAGGCTGAACTGTCATCACAAGAGTTAGAGAATAAAAAAGAAAATATTAGACAAGAAATACAGGATTTAGAATTAATTTTAAAATCTTTATAAAGAGAGTGGTGAATTTATGAATTCTGAAATGCAAAATGAAATTGATATATTTTTAAATAAAATAAAAATAGCGGGTGAAAAAATATCACATATTTCAAAAAAAGTTATTGATGCTGATAAAAAAATACATAGTTATATTGAAAGTTTTAATAATGAAATTAATTTGATAAAAATTGAAAACAATGAGAATGAATTTGCTAAAATACTTGAAGAAACTATATATCATTATAAAAAAAAGAGTGAGATTTGGTTAAAAGCTATTAATTCATATATAAATGGCAAAGAGTTTATAAATAAATTTGAAACTTCTGTATTGTTTGTTGTATTTGGTAATGTTAATGTTGGGAAAAGCTCAATCGGAAATTTTATTGCACAAAGTGATTATTATATAACTAAAAATGAAAATGATATACCTCGTTTTTTTACTTATGATATGGCTGAGGGAAGTTTAAAAGAACCTATTGAATTAGATGAACGAAAATTTAGAGAAAATAATGTAGAAGAAACAACTACTATTCAATATTATACTATAAAAGATGGTTTGACTTGGGTTGATTCTCCAGGAATACATTCAATTAATTCTGAAAATGAAGAACTTGCTAAAAAATATGTAGAATATGCAGATTTGGTTTTATTTGTTACAACATCAGCATCTCCAGCAAAATATGATGAATATTTGGAGATTAGTAGATTAATACAGAGTAAAAAGCCATTGTTAGTAGTAATTAATAAATCGGATAAGATTGAAAAAGATGAAGTTGATGACAAGATAATAAAAGTTATGGTACCAAAAAGTGATAAAGATAGGCAGAGTCAAGAAAATTATGTGAAAGAAGTTTTTTTGTCTGGTAATAAGTTAAATTATGCTCAAAGTGTTGATAGTGTTAGTTTAAGTACAGCATTATCAAAAGAGGCAATAAATAATGATAGTTATGAAAAATTTATTCAAAGTGGATATAATTTGTTTTATAAAAAATTGGGTCAATTATTAGATGAAGAAGCTATTGAATTAAAAATGAATGCACCTAAACAAAGAGTTAATTCTTTGATTGACGAAGTTATTAATGGAAATGATCAAGTTGAGGGATTAAATAAAATAAAGACGGTTTTTTTAGATATTATTAAGAATATTGATATGAAAATTTCTGAAATTGTAGATTTGAAAAAATCTATAGCTAATAGTACAAGAACTCGCTCAATGTCAGAGATTGATAATTTGATTTCAAAAGAGGCCTTAAATATTGATGATAATTCAAATGAAAAGGTTATTAATTTATCTGAAGAAATTAGAAAAATAATAATTAAAAATTATAATGAAATATTGCAAAGTAAAATTACATCTATAATCAGAAATTATGAGGTTGAAAGAATTTCTGAACTTGATATAAATATAGATGCAAATATAAAAGGTAAGTATGAAAATGTTTCTTATACTCAGTACTATTTAAAAGAAGTTGGACGAGCACCAAGTGGTTTGATTGAAAAGGTTCAATCTTTTTTTGGGAAAAAGTTTACAACAGTAAAAACGAAAGAAACAACTGTAACTAAGACTGTTAAAATAGGTGATAATTCATCAACTGTAATTGATGATATTTTTTCTGTATTAAACAAAGATTTACAAGTTATTGTGGAGAATCACCTTGAAAATATAGCAACCGCTTATTTTGAAAGAGAAAAAGAAATAGCAAATTTATTTATAGATAAAATTAATTTATTAGAAAATAATTTACAGAAGGAATATATTTAACTATTTAGGGGGGAAGGGTATATGAATTATGATAATAGTAAAATAGTTGATTACAAGGGTAAAATAATTGATAAAATCAATGAATTAAAAATACTTAATGAAAAATTGAAAATTTATTTTAATTTTGATGAAGAATTTAATGATATTAATGAAATGCTTGACAAAGTAGAACCAAGTTTAATGTTTTATGGTGTTTATAATGCAGGCAAGAGTACGTTACTTAATGCTATATTTGGAACTAAAAAAGCAAGTGTTGCAGATGTACCAGAAACACATAAAGTGACAAGTTATCGTTGGCAAAACTTTGATTTAGTTGATACCCCGGGGATAAATGGTCCAGAGTCAGATTTGAAAATTTCACAAAAAGAACTTGAAAAACATGATGTTATTATGTTTGTAATTTCAGATAGTGATGATTTTGATAGCAGTCTTATTGCTAATGAAATTGTTGAAATTATATATAATAAAAAGCCTTTAATTATTGTTTTAAATAAAAAACAAGATAGTGATAAAGAAGCTGTAGATAGTATTAGAAATAAAATCAGTAAGAATATTATTAAAGCTGCTAATAATAAAAATATAGATGCTGTTATTGATAAATATGAGTTTATTGATATAGATGCAAAAACAGCTTTTAAAGGTAAAGAAGAAGGAAAAAAACTATTAAAAGAAGTTAGTCGAATAAATGATCTTGAAATTATGATAAATGAGGCTTTGAAAAATGTTTCAGGTATAAAAATATTGATAAATCCTGTAAAGAGTATTTTGGATAAAATTGATTTATTTAAGCGAAGTATAAAAAAATTAATAGAAGAAAAAGAGGGAGAACAAATTGTTGATCATATAAGTGAAATTTCTGAAAAACGAATAGATAGTCTTACAATGATAGAAAGTCAAATAAGTTCTAATATACGAAGATATAAGGATTTAATTTATAATTCAGTTATATCTGGAAGAGAAGATTTTCAAAATCTTCAAGATGAACTTTCTAAAAAAGTAAGTAATATAATTAATGAACTTTGCACAAATTTTGTTAATGAATGTAATGTTGATATTAATTTGATATTTGAAGAAGTGAAACTTAATATGGATTTAAAATCAAAAAATATTCAATATGAGCCTGTTAAAGAGATTAATAATATTGAAATTTTAGAATCTACGGAAGAAGAATCAAATTTTGAAAAATTAATTGACATTATAGTAAATGTTCCAATTCCAGCTCCAATTCCGAGTCCAGTTCCAATTCCAATTCCACCAGGAACAATATTAAAGTATATATATAAATTATTTAAAGGCAATGGACAAAAAAAATATAATATTGAGGCTATGCAAAAACAAATAGATGAAAATAATAGAATTCAAGCTGAAAATTTCAATAAACGACTTAATGCAATACAAGAAATTAGAAGTGAAATAAATATTAAATTACATAATTTTGAAGAAGAAGTTATTAATATTGCTAAAAAAGAAATTAATGATGTCTATAATCAAATAAAAAAACAAATTGATAATATTTTATCTTCTAATAAAGTTGAAATTGAAGAATTTAATAGATGTATAGACGTTATTGCTAATATTGAAAATGAATTAAATTCAATTAAATTACAATTGATGGATTAATATAACGGAACATATAAAATTTGTATATTTACATTTAATGACATTTCTTAAATTTAGCTTATATTATAAGTATTATTTTTAAATAAAAAGGGGAGGTTTTTATATGCAAAATAAAATAGAAACGACAATATGTTCTAATTGTGGAGCTGAAGTTCGTAAAAATAAATTTTGTTCACAATGTGGAACTAAATTAGATAGTAGGTGTATTAAATGTGGATCACAGCTTGCTGCTAATGCAAAATTTTGTTATGAATGTGGTAATAAGGTTGGAACAACTGATAATAAGGTTGAAAACAGCATTAATGATGCTGTTGTAAATAATGTTGAACATGATTTTATTGATAATGTTGCAAATAGTAATAATAATGTTGTTTTAAATAATGGTTCAAATAACACTAAAAATTTGGTTGTTGATAATGTCATTAGCGAAATTAAAGAATATAAGATTAATAATGAAAAAGTAATTGAAAATATTGCTGAAATGAAAGACGAAGATCTTTTAGCATTTAAATTATTTCGTTTGCATGCAAAGTCATTTGGAAAAGCTGGGATAACTTCTTGGAATGAATTAGTTGAAAGAATAAATAATAATTGGTCTGAAGATCAATATATTGAGGAATTATCAATGTATGCAAGAAAAAATGAATATATAGCTATGCAGGGGATTAAAGATGATTTGTTGCAAAAGATTTCTTTGAAAATACAAGACCTATTGCGAAAAAATGAAAAAATTATACTTTATAAGGATAATTCTATTTTTTCGAATGTGGGAGAGGTTGGTCATATAATTACTAACAAACGTTTGTATATTTTGAAAAAGAGAAAAATTAGATACGTAGATTATGAATTGATATATTCTATGCATAAACTTAATCTTGGTGGAAGTTGGTATTTTAATGATGATGTTGATATGGATATTGATGATGTAGGGTGTACAAATGAAGAAGTGGGAATTATGCTTGGTTTAATGTGTACATATGCAAGAAATTGCCATAAACAAGGATATAAAATAAATGTTTACTAAGGAAAAATAAATTTAAGTTATTAGAGAGGGGTAATGTTATGAACTGTAAAAATTGTAGTATGGTAATTCCAGATGATGTTTTATGTTGTCCGTACTGTGATACTGAGGTTAATGATGAGTTGAATGAGATAAATGATATTAATAATTCAAATAATATGAATACTATAAATTTGAATAAAACTAATAGTCAAACTACTGAAATCAATAATATAAATACTGTGAATAATGGAAGTAACTTAACAGCTGTAAGTAATATGAATAATGGACAGGCTGTTCAACAGAAACAAGAAAGCAATATTAATAGTAATAAAAATATTGAAATTAATTCTGCAGATGATTTGATAGGAAAAAAATATACATTTAATTCGCCTTGGGGAATGAATATGTTAGCTTTTTTTGATAGTCGTATTAGAAGTCAGGTCGAAATAGCAAAAGATCGTATTTTTATTGATATTCATCCTAAAAGGAAGAATGTTGCTCCTGTAGTAATTACAGAAGATATTTTGTCAATTCAATTATCAAAGAATATATCCGTATATCATATAATTCTTGCAGTAATATCTGGAGTTGCAGCTTTGCTTAATCCGGCAAGTTTTTTAGTAACAGCATTATGTATCTATTTAGGTTTATATACAAAAATACAAATTACTCAAAAAAATGGAGTGACTGTAAATATGTTTTCAACTGATAATATGACAGCTGAAAATTTTAAACGAGATATTATGAGAATGGTAAATATAAGATAAAGTTGTTTAATATTTTTTGAAAAATAATAAATTGGAGGAGAATGATAGGATTATGAAATTTTGCAGAAATTGTGGTAAAGAATTAACTGATAAAGAAAAATGCGACTGCCAAGGTGAAAATCTGTCAACTGGTATAAAAAAATCTAAAAAAAATATTATTATACCCATATGTTTATTGGGAATTATTTCTTTGGTTATTATAATTTTTATTTTTAGTAAAAAAGCAACAGTAGATAGTCCATTGGTTAGTGGTGATGAGAGTGAAAATACAAATTTAGAAAATAAAATAATTGAAAGTGATAAAATGTTGACTGTTTTTAATAATGACAATGGAATTGCAATATTAAAAAATGGCGAATTGGAACAAGTTGTGGGTTCTGTGAAATATACAATTAGTAATGATTTTTCTAAATTGATTTATAAAGATGGTAATTCAATATTTTATAATAATGGTGAAACCACAGAAAGAATATTAAGTGGGAGTTCATATGTAGGAAGTGTTGATTTGAGATGGATTGCATATGTTGATTTAGACAATGTTTTATATAAATATAATTTAGAAACAAAAGAAAAAGTTTATGTTGCAGATAATGCTGAACCAGTTTGTATTAATAATAATGGTGTTGTTGCCTATAAAAAAACTAATATTTCAGGGGCATCATATATTGTTGATGTGAATGGAAATAAGACGAATCCTTCTTATAGTCAGCCAGTTATAATATTAAATGATGGAACAATTATTTCTATATATAAAAAAGATGGGCAATATTCGGAAGCAGATGGAGAATTTTTTTATGATACCTGTGATTTATATGTTGGTGCAGAATTAATAAAAGAAAATATTAATTTTTATTCTTTAAAATTTACTCTTTTGGAAAATGAAAGTAGTGTTATAGTAACAGATGAAAATAGCACGCATATAATTGAAGTTGGAAAAAAACATATTTCAGCAGATATTTGTACACAACCTTTATTGTATAGAACAGATAGAGTAGATAGAAGTTTTTATGTAGAAGGAAGTATTTACATAAATGAAACAATTTTAAATACAGATGATATAAAAAATGTAAGATTTTTTTCAGATAATACTATTTATGTTTATGATGGTAATGATTTAAGTCAGTTTGCGACTAATGTTTCAACATTTTATTCCTATGGAGAAAGTATTTTGACTTTAGAAAATAAATCTATTAAGTATTATGAAAATATAAATGATATTAATAGTGAAACAAAAGTTCTTGTATCAGGAATTACAGGGTTTGATAGATGGCAAGATAAGTATTGTTATATAAAGAACGGTAAATTATATGTTGCATCTATATCTGGGGATATTAAAGAAACTTTAGTTGCTGAAAATGTAGAATCTGCTAACTTCTTTGGAGAAGATATTTATTATTTTGATAATGCTAATATTAAAACTATGTATTATTATGATATTGCAAACAATAAAAAAGAAAAAATAATTGGTGCAGTTTATGGCTGGGACTATAATAATACTAATATGCGATTTATTGAAATTGGAAAAGAAAATACATCTAAAGGAGTTATAGAAAAATATACTGCTGTAAAAGGAAAGCTTATAAAAACAGGAGAAGATCTTATGGCAGGCTAATTATAATAAGATGATTATTACAGTTGACAGTAAAAAAATTAATAGGGGTGCTCCTGTTAAAATAAATTATATCTATATGTGAAGGAGAGATTACAAATGAAAAAAAATTTTTTTAATGTGTGTAACAAGTTTATTAACAATTTCTATTTTAGGAGGTTGTTTATCAAAAGCAGCAAAAACAAAATACGATTATGAAAGAGCATTAAATAGGTATGAAGAACTTACTCAGAAGTTTTTTTCAACTTCAAGATTGGTTTCTGATGAAGATGCAGTTGAAGCACTTGAAGAAATTAATGGTAAAATTGAAGATCTCTATAAATTGGAAATTAAAGCTGAAAAAACTGGAGATTATAATGAGCTTGTAAATGAATTTAATGATATATTAGATGATCTTGAAGATGTTATGTATTAATAATATTTTTAGTGATATGATATATTTTGTTTGTTTACATTAAAGTTAAATTAAAAAATAAAAATCAACTTTTTGTTGGAAATAAAAACTAAAAAGTTGATTTTTATTTTTATAATTAATATTTGGAAAGTTTATTTATTTAAATAATGAGGAGTGTGTAATTATGAGTAATGATATAATTGAAAATTCGAATGAAATAGAACATAAGCGTATTATTGAAAAAAATGAAAATTTAAAGATTTTAAATGATATGAAAAAATGTGTTGTTGAGTATGAAAAGTTGTATGATGAAATGCAAAATAAAATTATAGAAAATGAAAGAGTGAGAGCTGAAGTTGAAGAAAATATTTCTGAAAAATATGATAAGTTAGGCAGAAATATATTTTGTTTTATTGGTTTTATTGTTGGAGATATAATTGGAGTTTTTAGGGGAGATAATGAAGCAATTTCTGGAGGAATAGAATTATTTAAAGAACTTTTTGAAAGTCCGTCAGATTTTGCTGACAGATATTTATACGATAATGGTTTTACAAAGCTATTTCATAATTCGGAATATAGCACGTTTGCTTTAGCTGTGCTTTTGTCTATTGTTGGATATTTTGTAGGGCATAAGCTTTATCAATTTATAATGTGTTTTGTTGATGAAAAGAAATCTTCAAAATCAAGTTATTTGGAAAATTATATGAAGGGTTATAATCTTCAAAAACAAGAACTTCAAAATACACTTAATAATTTTTGGAATATACCTGAAAATAACAGATTTAAGAATATTATTCCGATGGAATATATGAAGATTAATGTTGTTGAAAAAATTATTTATATTATTGAAATCGGTAAGGCTAATAATATAAATGATGCTTTGAAAATATTAGAAAATATAGGAAATTAAGCGAGGTTTTGTTTTTAAGAAGAGGTGAAGGTGTATGTTTTGTTCTTAATGTGGTTTTAAAAATGAGGATAATGCAAAATTTTGCGAAAAATGTGGACATGATTTAAGTAGTGATAAAATTGAAAATGAAGGTGCTGGCGATATTTTTAGAGGTGTTAAAAATACAATGGTTAGAGAACAAATAGAAAGTGTTCCTAATTGTGATAAAGTTGAACAATGCAAAACAAAAAGTAAATTTCCTATTATTATTTGCATTGTAGTATTTTTAGTGATTGGAATAGGAGTCGGAACTAGTGTTTTCTTTTATAAAGACTCTAATGAAAAAATGAGTAATGATGATTTTAAAAATGATAATTCTAAAATAGTGAAATATGAATCAAATGAAAAAAATAATAATATTAAAAATGAAAGTCAAAATATAATGCCTGATGTACAAGTAGAAAATTCAATAGGAAAAACTGTAGAAGAAAATGTTAGTACTGAAGAAAATGAAGAAGCTGCTGCAGAACTTACTATGAATATGACTACTTTAAATGGCAGAATTGATGATTTAGATTACAATTCTCAAACAGCGTATCAACAGCTTGGAGTTGAAATTTCTGAATATCTCCCGAATGCTCTTGAAGAATTACAAAAAAATCCAACACAAAAAAAAGTTGACGAAATTACAGCAAAATATAGAGAGTATAATAAAAGAGTTCAAGAAATAGCTATTGCAAATGGAATTATTCTTGATGACATGCAGTACAGTTCTTTTGAAGATTCTGAATATGTTATTTCTTATAGTGATAAGAGATATTTAACAGAAGCTGATTTAAGCTATTTGACACCAGAACAGCTTAGAGTTGCAAGAAATGAGATTTATGCACGTCATGGAAGAACTTTTTCTGATGAAAGTTTACAGTCTTATTTTAATTCTTGTTCATGGTATAGGGGAACAGTTTCTCCTGATAACTTTAATGAAGAAGTATTTAATGAATATGAAAAAGCTAACAGGGATTTTATAGTAAAATATGAAGAAGAAAGGGGATACAATAAGTGAAAGTATTAAAAATTATTAGTATTATTATTTCGTTTGTTTTTTTAGTAGGGTGTGATTTATATGATAATGTTGAAAATGTTATTAGCACTGAGGAATTTATTTCTGAAGTTCAAAGCGATTTTGAAATGGAAAATAAAATAACAACTGAAATTTTAAAAAGTGAAGAAAGTTCAGAAGTGATTAGTGAAATTAGAAAAGAAGCAGATGTTGATTTAGTTCATGAAAATGAGAATAAAAATCGTATAATTGTTATTGATGCAGCAGATTCATCTAAATGTAATAGAATATATTTTTACAGATTTATTTAAATTTTCCTATATTGACTTGTCTATAAATATGTTAGGGTATGTGAAAATGCTTTTACCTCAATTGGAACGTCTGTTGACAGAATTAAGAGAGCAAAAATATAACGAAAAAACTATTGAAAATATAGATAAGATATTAGCAGATATGAAAGATATTATTTGTAAGGATGATGAGGCTGAGCAAAAAGAAATAGAACTTTTATATGATGATATACTTAAAACTTTGGGTACGATTTCTAGAGAAGAGCAGATAACTGAACAGCAGTTGTCGGATATTCTTTGTGTGGAGAGCTTTTGGCAATATCGTGATCAGATTAAGGAAAAGAATGGAAGTCAGATTGCCAGAAAAGTAACTCAGCAGGAGTATATCAAAAAAGTATTAGAAGGAAGCTATGAGGTAGGAGTTAGAGAAAAACATAAAAAAATAGAAATCTTTGATGTGATTAATGTTTGTAAGGGATTCTTTGATGTAAGAGAATTTTATTATTTAGAAAAAGAGTTTGAAAGCGATATAAAGGATATATTTAGCGAATATTCTAGTGGTATTAAAGAAATTCACTATTTCTATAAAATGTATACGGATGAGGAGATGGCTGATCAAGAAGATGATGATAGAAAGGATAATTCATTAAAGAATTATTATGAAAAGTTATATAGTAAAATTATTCTTGCAATAAGACAATATCATGGTATCAATTTTGAGAAACAACATGAATGGAAGATAAATTTAGAAGATATGAGAAAGGGAGAAAAAAACTTTCTTACATTGTGTCTTAAGGTGGTAAAAGGAAAGTCTTTATCAGGAATTGTTGAGAAAATCAAGATTGAGGACTCTGTATCAAATAACTATGCCTATATGTTGAGACAGAAGGGACTAAAGAAGATATGTTTTATAGATACCTGTGGTTTGGATCACATTGAGCGAGGGTTGGGAATCAAGAGACATTTAAATCAGATGTTCACAGAGTATAGGGATAATAAAGTAGATTTTGATGCAATTTTCTACATAAAGAAGCTGGATGCGGGTAAACCAACGGAATTGCAGAGAATATTTCCACTTTTGTATAATGCTTGTCCTGGTAAGCCTATTTTTTGCATATTTACAGGTGCAGATATCTTTTATGGGGGAAGAGAAGAACTTTTAATCGAAAAAGAGTGGAGTAGCTATAACTATGAACTGAGTAAAAAACTTGATGAGAATATAATTCCCAAAAGTGCAGTGTTTTTTTATGAAAGCCAAGAAATTGTAGAGCAAATGCCATGTTCCGAAGAGTGGAGAAAAATTATTTATCATGTGGTAATTGAGAATCTTGTTCCATTTGTAGCAGATACTCAAATCAGAAATAAATCAGAATATATTATTTCGAATAGAAGGTATTTGAAAAAGTTGTTCGAGGCGATTCAATTAGATGAATGGAATATAGGATATATTGATATTGCTAAAATAAATGACCAAATAGAAAAGCTGGAATTCACAAATGCTCTTAAAGAAGATATTAAAAGTATGTTTATTAGAGCATCTTTATTGGATTGGAATCGAAAGCATCATATGACGGTAAATGCCAATATTAATAGATTGCTTGAAAAAAATCCAGAGAATAGTAATAGTATGGGATATAATGGAGTATCGGAGGATCGGTGGGATTGCTTGTTAAAGATAGGTTATCAGGAAGTGTTTTTAGAAGGAAATAGTAAAGTAGTAAAAATATTAAGTGATTATCAAATTGGAGCTAGCAATTTAGAAAGTATGTTTGCAAAGCTTAAGGATATTATTATTGCTGTGGATATGAGGTATAAAATAGTTAACAGTAGTGAGGAGAAAACGAAATTTAGGAAAAGTTTTGAATTAATGTATGATGAAGGCTCTGGACATAAATATAATCCTTTTTCTGAGGAAATAACAAAAATACAGTTAAACGGGCAGGCCGAGAAAAGAGAATATTTGGCTGATGTATGCGACTTTACAAAGGGAATAGATAGGGATTATGTCATACAGCCGTTTATAGAAATTTTTCAAGATGAGATTATGACTTATATAAAGGGACAGAACAAAAAAAGAATGGAGCTATTATTACAGTATCAGTCTGACTTTAAAGAAAAAATCTATGGAGTTATTGATCAAATCGAGCGTGTTGTAGGGAAAGAAAATGACCAATGGATATTGGAAATGTTGAAAGAAGTCATTAAGATGAGAAAGAAATTATAGAAGTTATTGATTTGATTCAAAGGAGTTTCTTGGACTATAGTCAACAAAGTGGACAGAAAAAATGAAAATAGCACCTATTGGGGGCAAGCGTTCACATGCTTGCTGGGGTTTGGGGTGAGTAGTCTCAAGGTTTTTATTTAAGGCTTCTCAAAGTAAATAGTCTTTGTTTGAATGTGGCGTGAATAAGGCAATCGCTTTTTTTAGGAATAGACCAGTTAATTGGATTTTTTCATATTTTAATTATGCGTTGATATTACAAAAAAATATTCTTTTTAATTCAATTTTTCTTTTCCTCTTGCCAATTACTCTCAAATATGAGATAATAAAAAATAATATTTCTTATTGAAAATGTATATTTTCAACAAGAAATATATATAATAAAACAAAAAGAGGGGACATCTCATTGAATTACCCAATATTAGAAAAGCTATATTATAAAAATAAAAAAGAATACGAAGAAGAATATTTAAAAAGATTTAATAATATTTCAACAATTAAGCTTGATATAGAAATAAATAAAAATCCAGCATTTATCATTATAACTCCAGAAATTTTAAACCAAATTTTTAATATTTTAACTTTAAATGATAAACTTTCTCAATTAACCTATACATTGCCCCAAATAGCATTAGACCAATATATTAAAAGGTGTCTTATTGAAGAAATAGTATTAACAAACGAAATCGAGGGAGTTATAAGCACAAGACGAGATATTGCCGAAATTCTTGAAAATACTTCTAAAATCGATAACCACAAAAGATTAAGTGGGCTTGTAAACAAATATGTAAAATTAGGTAAAAAGGAAAATTTAAACTTACAAACTTGTCAAGATATTAGAGAAATATATAACGACTTAGTTTTTGAAGAAATTTTTGCAAATGATAAAAATGATTTACCTGATGGAATATATTTTAGAAAAAATAGTGTAAGTGTTCTTTCAACATTTGGAAAAGAAATTCACGAAGGCGTTATGCCGGAAGAAGAAATAAACAAAAAAATGACTCAATCTCTTGATATTTTAAATAATGAAAAAATCAATATTTTAATACGAATTGCCCTATTTCATTATCTTTTTGGATATATCCACCCTTTCTATGATGGAAACGGTAGAGTAAGTCGTTTTATAAGTAGCTTTTTGCTTTCTAAACACTTTAATATTTTAACAGGATATCGACTTGCTTATACAATAAAAGAAAATATATCTAAGTATTACAATAGCTTTAAAATTGCAAACGAGCAAAAAAATAAAGGTGATTTAACACCTTTTATAATCAACTTTTTTGATATTCTTATAAAAATGCTTGAAAACTTATATTCTGACTTGTTGGAAAAATTTGAACTTATTGACTACTATTACAAAATATCAGAAAAATTATCTAATGGTAAATCTCAAAATCAAAGTGTTATATTTGTCTTATTCCAAGAAACATTATTTGGAAATGATGGTCTTAGCATTTCTAAATTAGTAAAATATTCTCAAACCTCTGAATATAAGGTAAGACAGGTTATTTCTGACTTGAAAGAATTGAACCTAATCAAAGAGATTAAATTTGGAAAAAAATTACTTTATAGCTTTGACTTAGATATTCTTAGAGAATTAGATTTTTAAATTTCAATAATAAAACAGGAGTAATCTAAAATTTCATTTAAACTTTAAGATTACTCCTATTTTTAACTTATCAATTTTTTTACGAGCTAAACTATTCCCCTGCTTCTTTAAAAGCCAATGCTATTTCAAAGTTATTGGTCGAGTTATAAACCTCCTCATTTTGTTTACCCAAAACAATATCTCTAAAATAGAAATCCCTTAAATTATTATTTTCTCTAACATTAGTCATTCTTATATAACTCTTTTTAGGATTTGTAGTTGTGAAAGCAATAAAACCTTTATCAAGAGTTTCAAGAGGTTTAAGATTATGTGATATAAAAATAAGCTGAACTTTGCCTTTTTCTGATATAATATTAAGAATTTCTCCTAATAAATATTCGAATATTCCGGCATCTAATTTATCAATAGCAACTGTAACAGAGGGATTATTAGTCACATTTTCTATTCTAAATAAATGTTTATCCATCATTACCACCTTTCTATAAATATATTGACACACTAAATTTCTATTTTCAATGTCTAATTTTGATTTTGGTACATTTTGTTACGATTTTTGATTAAAATAGTATATACTTTTAATTAGTATTCTATATAAAAAAAACAATATCATACCAATTAAAATATTTATGTAATTTTGAATATCAAATTTGAATACCAAATTTGAATACCAAATAAAAAACAGTATCAAAAGCCCTCCTTTCTCAGCTTTTAAAAAAATAAAAGGGGGTTCAAGTCCCCCCACCCGCATTTTAAAATGGTTAAACGATTGAAGGCTTTGTCGAATGTTTCGACTTGGTCTTTATTTTTTTGCCTTTTGGAAATTAGGGGCAAAACCTTTAAAATTTTATTTCAAACTTTGGAAAAAGGGTTGACCTAAATTTGTATTGGCTTTGTTGTATTTATTTATATTTAGGAGTAAAAGCAAAGTCCACGCTCTTAACTGGTAAATTTCAATTTAAAAAGGGTTGTCAAAATTGACAACCCTTCTTGTTATTCTCGCCCTAAGAAGAGTGAAATTACTGTTCCTACGGCAAAGGCAATTACGCTTGTTATAATTACCATAATTGTAAATGAACCGTCTGCTGTGTAACTTTGGTATGTTAAGTCATCTGAAAAGATTGAGAAGATAGAACCAAAGATAAGCCCTAAAATTGCAAAATATGTTATTGAATATGCTTTGTTAAAAAGGAACTGTATTATTTTTGAAATAAGTATTACACCTATTACAATCCCTATAGCTACCGCAGCTATTATTATAAATTCGTTTGATGTAACTATATTTTTTACAACACTCATAAAACCTATTTCAGAAATTTGTTTTCCGTTTGAAACAGCTAATGATGTGAAACTTGATATAGTTGTTAAAACAAGGTTATACATTCCTAAAAGAACAAGAACAAATGAGCCACTTATCCCAGGAACAACCATCGCTGCACTTGCTATAACACCTGATAATAATATCTTTATAATCATTGATGTATCGAGTGTTATATCGGATATTGTTGGAGATGCGTCACCACCTAAAAATGAAAAACCGACAACTACTAAAAATGCAATTATTGCAGAAATGTAACATTTTAAACTTACTGTTTTTTCTGCTGCCTTTTTGTAGATTAACGGAATGCTACCTACAACCAAGCCAACGAAAAACATACTTGTTGGAAACGAGTAGTTTTCTAAGCAAAATTTTAATAGCTTACTAAAAAGAACTATTCCGAACAACGCACCAATAAACAATGGAATTAAAAATGCCATATTCTTTTTAAAGTTTTTAAAAAGTGTATTTAGTGCTGCTATCATCTGGTCGAAAATTCCTAAAACTACGGCTATTGTCCCACCACTTACGCCGGGAATTATGTTCGCAATCCCTACAAAAATGCCCTTGATAAACAAATTAATAATTTTAAACATTTTTTTCTCCTTATTAAATTTTTATTTAAGAAAATTAAAATATAATCTCCTACAATAACATTATAACTTAAATTTTAAAAATGTCACTATTTAATTTTAAATTTAATTGTAAAAAATATGTTAAGTTTATGTTAAAGCTTAATAAAGTTTAATTTGTCAAAAAAACAAATGTAAAATTTGATTTATAGCTGATTTATACTATAGTCAAATTTCTTAACACATTTGAAATATTAACAACTATATACATAATTAATGTTTGATTTTGCTAAAAATACTATTGGCGTTTTTATCTAAAATTACTAAAAAAACTTAGTAAATACATTTTTCGCTATATTTTTTTTGGTATCTTTTTGGTTATATTAACAAAATTTCTTTTTTTCTATAATATTATTGACAAAATAAATAAATCATAGTATAATTATTACATAAATTTGAAACATTTACGTAATAATTATTAACTGAGTTATTTGATTGTAATATTTATAAATAGTTGTTTGTTCTACATTAGGAGGAATTGAAAAAAATGAAATTTAAACAAGCTTTTAAAAGAGTCGCAGCACTCGGTGTTGCTTTCGCTACATTAAATACTTCTCTTGCTTTTGCAGGTGCTATCGTTAAAGTTACTGGTACTAACGTAAACGTTCGTTCTGAAGCTTCTATCGAATCTGACGTTGTTTCTACTGTTGATACTGGTCTTACACTTTCTGTTTCTGGTCTTGAGGACGGTTGGTTCAAACTTTCTAATGCTGATGGTTCTGAATCTTTCATCACTACTGAATTTGTTAAACTTACTCAGGCTGACGGTGTTGTTAATTCTTCAGGCGTAAACTTAAGAAAAGCTCCTTCAACTACTTCAGAAGTTGTTACTCAGGTTAGCGAAGGTGAAAAACTTGCTGTTACTGCTGATGTTGGCGAATGGTATGAAGTTAAATATGGCGAGTCACTTGCTTATGTTTACAAAGACTATGTTGGTGGCGATATGCTTAAATACCTTCCTGGCAAAAAAGTTGCTGTTACTATCACTCCTGTTGAAAACACTGAAACAAAAACAAAAGGTCAACAAGTTGTTGATTATGCTAAAAAATTCTTAGGTTTAACTTATGTTTATGGTGGTACTAACCTTAACTCTGGTGTTGACTGTTCTGGTTTTATGTACTGTGTATACAAAAACTTTGGTATCAATTTAAACAGAGTTTCTAGAGACCAAATCAAAAACGGTGTTAGAGTTGACAAAGCTAATCTTCAAGCTGGTGACTTAGTATTCTTTAACACTGGTGGAAATTCTGCTATCTCTCACGTTGGTATGTACATCGGTGGTGGTCAGTTTATCCACGCTACTAACAACAGCAAAAACTGTGTTCAGATTTCTAACTTAAACTCTGGTTACAACGCAAGAACTTATGTTGGTGCTTGTAGAGTACTTAAGTAATATATAATTTTGATTGATATAGGGTTATCGCATTGCGATAACCCTTTTTTTGTTATTGTGCTATTTTATATTATATGCGTTTGATGTTGGATTAATGACAAGCGAGATATAAATTTGGGGTTTGTAGGGATAACCTTTTTAAGTAAAAAGATTTTAAAAACCAGTTTTGTGGT
>CABVAP010000018.1 GCA_902496345.1 uncultured Eubacteriales bacterium | reverse complement strand
AGCGATTTGATTTCGCAGAAAAAATGCACTTTGGTTGCTAGCACGGTTCAAGCTAGCAATGCAAACGAAGTTTGCAAGAATTGCATTTTTACAAGAAATCAGCTGAAAAAAATTTCGCAAGCCGTATTTTTTTAACAAGGTCTGACTGTTAAAAAAAACGGAGGCTAAAATTTTCAGAGCGATTTGATTTCGCAGAAAAAATGCACTTTGTTTGCTAGCACGGTTCAGGCTAGCAATGCAAACGAAGTTTGCAAGAATTGCATTTTTACAAAAAGTCAGCGATAGAAAATTTTAGTAGTAAACTTTTGACGAGTCTATTGTTGAGAGCTTTGCAAAACTTTATATTTTATGGCGTCGTAGCCAAGTGGCTAAGGCACGGGACTGCAACTCCCTGATCCCCGGTTCAAATCCGGGCGACGCCTTGTATGGCTGTTGACTTTTGTTGACAGCCATTTGCTCAATTATTTGAAAATTTATCTAAATTTTTATATATGGCCCGTTGGTCAAGCGGTTAAGACGCGGCCCTCTCACGGCTGAAACAGGGGTTCGATTCCCCTACGGGTCACTAGTTTTGATTTTCGATACCTTTCTGATGATGTTGTTTCATTAGAGGGTTATTTTTTTTGCCTAATTTGCTCAATTTAATAAATTTATAATAGGTTTCTACAAGTGTTTGTGCGTGTATTTAATATGCGTTAAAATTGATATTTTAAGCCAATATATCGATTTTTTATAAAAACTGTATTTTCCCCCTATATATAAACTAAAAAAAGGCTTGTCGCCTTTGTAATGTCCTAAATAGGATACTACAATGCGACAGCCTTTTTTGATTTAATTTTTATTGCATTCCTCTTAATTGTTCGAAAAGAGTTACTTCATCTTCATTTGTTGCTTTTGGGATTTCTCTGTATATAAATTCGGCTTTTTGTTTTAAGAACTCTGTAAGCTCTTCTGATGGCTCTGTTATGTTTACGCCTTCAGCTCTTAACTTGTCCTCTATTCCTTTTTCAAAATCGTCCCAATTGTTTCTTTGGTGTAATGCTGCCTCTGATGCTGCTGAGTTTATTATGTCTTGCTCTTTCTGTGAAAGGTCATTATATAATGAGCGACTCATAACAAGCATATCAGGAACACGTCTATATTCTATTTTTAACAAGTTTGGAGCATATTTATAGTGACCAGATGTATAATAGCTTACTATGTTGTTTTCTGCTCCGTCAATCGTGTTTGCTTCAAGTGAACTTGCAATTTCTGAAAAATCAAGAGGAGTTGGATTAGCTCCTATCATAGCAAAAAAGTCTGCTGAAAATTCTGATGTTGAATAAGTTCTTATTCTTAACCCCTCAAAATCTTCAGGTTTTTCTATAGGTTTTTTAGTATACAGATTTCTTGCACCAGATTCAAAGTATGCTAATACTTTACCATTTTTATCTGCCATAGCAAGGTCAATTGCTGGTCCGGCAACTTGTTTTACGGCCCTTTGCATATGCCCTCTATCTCTAAAAATATAAGGAAGTTCGACTTTTTCGACAACATCAATATCTGATGGTGTTGACATAGAAATTCTTGCAAAGTCTAATTTGTTTTCGTAAACCTGGTTTAAAACTTCCTCTTCTGAACCAAGTTCACCGTCTGTGTGAACCTCGATTTTTATTGTTCCGTTGCTTTTTTCCTCAACAAGTTTTGCAAACTCTAGGTCTGCTTGTGTTGTTATGTGGTCTTGATTATGAGTTTCGGCAAGTCGTAAAACTTTTGTTTCCGTTTGCTGTTCTCCACAACCACAAAATAAAAGTGATACAACCGAAAGGGTTAAAATTAAACTCAAAATATTTTTTTTCATTTCACAATGTCCTCCTAAAAATTTGCAAAACTACAAGGAAAAAACAATGTTAAGCAACATAAAAGTAATATAAATAGCTATTAATCATTTTAATTATTTAATTTCTTGAAGTTTAGCAAACATTTCTTTATTAGTTTTATAAAGTTCAGTGTAAATTTTGTGGATTTCTGTATATTTTGCAACATTTTCACTTGGTTTAATTGTTTTTATAACTTTTACAGATTTTCCTTTTGCTGTTTCAAAGTCAGAGCAAATTCCAGAGCCAACAAGTGCGATTAATGCAGCACCGAAAGATGGACCCTCTTCTATATTTAATACGTTAAGCTCTCTACCAACAACATCGGCAATGATTTGTCCCCAAATCTTACTTTTTGCACCACCACCAGTGATGTAAAGTTCGTTTACATCAACAAAATCTGTTACAAGTGAGAAAAGGTCTTTAAGTCCAAAGGCAACACCCTCCATAACAGAACGAATTAATTCGCCTTTTCCTGTTGCTCCAGAAATTCCAAAGAATACACCTCTTGCATTTACGTCAGAGTATGGGCATCTTTCGCCAAAGAGGTATGGAAGAAATACGATTCCACCACTTCCAACAGGTGCTTTTTCAGCAAGTGCATTTAATTCGTTAAATGATGTATCTTCAAAAAGTGTTCTTTTAAGCCAGTTAAGAGCCTCACCAGCACAAAGCATACAACCCATTGCATAAAGACTATCAGGCATAGAGTAATTGAAAAGGTGAACGTCACCTGTAACTTTATTATTGATACCGTCAAGATATGCGATTGCTGTACCACTTGTACCAACGCTTAATACTGCCTGACCTTTAGAGATAACACCGTTACCAACTGCTGCACAACTATTATCGGCACCACCAGCGATAACTTTTGCACCGTCTGCAAGTCCTAATTCTTTTGCAAGTTCAGATGTTACTTCACCAACAACGCCTGTTGATTGTAATACTTCTGGAAGAATGTCTTTGCTTAAATTCATTTTTTCAAGCATAGCGTCTGACCAAGTTGAATTTTTTACATCAAACAAGAGTGTACCTGCTGCATCAGATACTTCTGTTTTAATATTTCCTGTGAGCATATAATTTATGTAATCTTTTGGCATAATAACTTTTGATACTTTGTCAAAGTTATCTGGTTCGTTTTCACGAAGCCAAAGAATTTTTGGAAGTGTAAAGCCCTCAAGAGCTTTATTATAAACCATTCCGAGAACATTTTCAAGCCCATCTGCTTTTTCATAGATTTCTTTGATTTGAGGTGTTGTTCTTGTGTCATTCCAAAGGATTGCTTTTCTGATAACATTACCTGTTTTATCAAGAAAAACAGAGCTGTGCATTTGTCCTGAACAGCTTAATGCTGCAACTTTGCCTTTTGCCTCTGGATATTCATTTATAATATTTTTTACGGCCTCTTTTGTATTTTCCCACCAAACAGAAGGGTCTTGTTCAACGTGTCCGTTTTCGCCAAAGTCTGGTTTATAACTTTTTGATGTTGAGCCTAATATATTTCCGTCTTCTGAAACCAAAAGACATTTAACACCACTTGTACCTAAATCAATACCAAGAACGTAATTCATTTTAAATTTCTCCTTTTAAAATTTTAATAAGATAAAGTTATTATATCAAATTTTACAGAAAAATCAAACACTAATTACTAAAAAAAGTGAAAAAAGTTTAAATTATTTTCAAAGTTATACTTACAACATTAAAAATATTAAAAACATTAAAGACCCAAGGTCTTAATCTCTCTTAAAAGGTCTTAAAAAAGGGATTGTCGTTGCGACAATCCCTAAAACTGTCCGTAAAAGTATAGGTTTGCGAATAGTTTTTGCAAAAATTTATAACGTAAATTTAAGTAAGTCTAAATAAATCCAAATAATATTATGTATTATGCAAACGCATTGAACAAAAGTGCTGTGTTTGAATATCTGTAGTACGCACTTATGTAGTTGTAGTTTGCTGAACCAACATTTGAATAATAAGAACTGTTGCTTGAATTAACTTCTGCTTTTGCCTCGCTAGAAAGGTACTGTGTTGGGTCTTTGTCAACTCTTTTTGCAAGGTCTTCAAGTCTGTTTGTAAAACCGTAATTTGTTTTGTTTGTTCCGTTTGTTTCAAAGAAGTTATCAAGGTCACCGTTTTTCGCAGAATCAGCCATTTTATCCTCATCAATTGTAAGATAACCTTTTGAATTGAGTGTTACACCTATCTTTGATAGAGATGGTGCATAAGTTTTTGCTATGGACTGTAATCTGTTTCCTAATTTTTCAGCACCAGAGTCATCAGAAGAATAAGCTGTTCCTGCAAGCTCGTTAAATGCGTTGACAAGCTTTCTTGCCTTGTTTATAGTTGTGATGTTGTTTTTTCCGTAAGAAATTGTGGCAGTTTTTTCTGTCTTTTCTTTTAATGTTACAGTAAGCTCATCGTCAACTTTAATTTCGTTTGTAGAAGATGTTTGTATATCTTCACCATTTATAGAATATCTTGCGTCAGTTGCTTCTTTTTTAACGTTGTCAATTCCAAGCTTTTCAGCAAGATTTCCTGTTATTTCAAAGCTGTTCTCTGAACCCTCTTTGCCTTTAACAACAAGCTTGCTTGTGTTTGTTTTTGAGTCTTTTTCTACAGACGCAGTAACACCTACATTTGCTTTGTTAATTTTAGACGCAATGTTTTTAAGTGCTTTTTCATCTGTTTCACTGCTTGCAGATGAGTAGTTTATTGAAACGCTTTTTCCAGCACTTGTTGTTATATTTATTTTTGTAGCTTTTGAATAATATATGCTTGACGCATTTGATTTAAAGCTTTCGCTTTCGTTTGTTTGTCCGGACGCTACATCGTATACATCAATTTTTACATCGTCTTTTTTTGTTGCTCCTGTGTATTTTGTAGAAACAGCAGAACTATCACTATTTGCAGTTATTTTTATGCTTGTTCCTTTTATGTCATTTATGTCGTCAAGTGTTATTCCAGCAGACTCTTTAAGGTCAACAAGATATTCGCTTGTTTCGGCAGAAACAGTTGAGCTTTGTGTACCATAGATGTAAGAGTACATACCTAAAAGGCTATTTGCTGTGCTTGTTGATGTGTTGTTTGTTTTATATGTCTGTGATATTAAGTTTGAATACATTGAATATCTGTTAGCAATAGATAAGTTAGACATAAAAATCACCTCTCTTAATTTTCCAATACAACAATCAATATATAAATATTATACTATAATTATCATCAAATGCAAGATAAACCGATACAAATATAGTCATCTCTTTCTATATTATATATCGGTTTATCTCTTAATAAATTCAATACTATTTAAAAATTTTTTGAAATATTATTTAAAATCTTGTTTGATTTTAAAGTTTTCAATAGTGTTTTTAAGTGTTTCGGCTTGACCAGATAATTCTTGACTGATAGCAGCACTTTCTTCTGATGTTGCCGAGTTCATCTGCACAACTGATGAAATTTGTTCTGCTCCGTCATTAATCTGTTTAACCTGTTCATACTGTATTTCGCAAGATTTTGCGATTTCATCTATATGGCTAACTGTAGTTGCAACTTGTTCAACTGTTTTAGATAAAACAGAAGCAGTTTCTTTTGCAATTCTTTTTCCGTTTGTTACAGACTTAATTGACGCCATAACAAGCTCAGCAGAATTTCTTGACGCTTCGGCACTTTTAGATGCAAGCTCTCTAACTTCATCAGCTACAACCATAAAGCCTTTTCCTTCGTCACCAGCTCTTGCAGCTTCAACGGCAGCGTTGAGTGAAAGGATATTTGTCTGGAATGCAATGTCTTCGATAACTTTGATAATGCTTTCGATTTCATAAGAACTTTTGTTGATGTCTTCCATAGCTTTAAGCATTTTTTCCATATCGGAATTACTTGCGTTGATTTGTGCAAGAACATCTTCTGCCTCTTGAGTTGCAGCGTTTGCATTATCTCTGTTTTTCTCAACAGTTACGAAAACTTCATTTATTGTTGCAGCAAGCTGTTGAGTTGCTGACGCCTGTTGTGTTGTACCTTGGCTTAAAGATTCAGCACCACCGGCAACCTGTTCAGCACCAGAAAATACTTGTTCTGATGCAAGTGCTATTGTATTTAATGTTTTACTTAAATCATTTTCTATTTTTTTCATAGATGACAAAAGAGGTTTAAAGTCACCAATATAGCTTTCCTCGACATTACTTGAAACATCAAAGTTTCCGTTTGCCATAGATGCAAGTTGATAGTCAATATCTATTATCATTTTATTAAGTTGTGTTTTAAAATATAAGAAAGCGTCTGAAATTTCTTGAAGTTCATCACCTGTTTTATATTCAGGTGTTGGAGATTTAAGGTCACCTTGAGCAAATGAAACAAGTCTGTCTGTAAATTCTTTTGTTGCTTTCGTAAAGCTTCCCATAAGTTTGAGAGAAAAACCTTCTCCAAAGAACACTAAAACGGCTATTGCAATAAGTATAGCAACTATAACAAATGCTAAAGAATAGTTTTCTTGTATAGAACCATTTGCTTTTTCGCTAGCAGCAGAAAGCATTTCATCGATTTCAGCCTTTATAGCGTCATTTGTTTCACCTATTGAAAGGAATTGTTCAATTGTATTTATGTTGTCAATTTTACCGTCAGTTATGTCTGTGTAAAGTCCAGATACAAGGTTACCGTAAGTATCTTCTATTCTATTTAAAATGTCATCAGCGTCATTATTAAGTTTCTTTAAATTTTCAGCTGTAACAGATGAATCGCTGTTAAGATTTTCTTTATAACCTTCGATACTTTTTTTAATAGAGTCGATGTTTCCAGAAACTTTGTCATAGCAACTTTTTGCGTGTTCTAAGTTATCAAATACTATACCAAAGTTTATTACAAGAGATATGTTTTCTTTTAATGCGTCAAAGTTTGCTTGTATTTCGTGCACTGTGTTAAGTCTGTAAAATGAAGAGTTTGCTACATCGATATAATCTTTGTTTAAGTGAAGCACGCCAAATATACTAGCAAAACTTGAAATAAAAGCTGCTACTGTTACAAAAACTGTAAGTATTCTCATTCTTGCACGAATCGAAATTTTCTTATTGTTTCGTTTACTCATTGAAAGACCTCCCATTTTAACCCTTTTTACAATAATGATAAATAGTAACAATCTAATAATATTGGGTTAATTATACTATAAAATACGACATTAATCAACATATTTTACGTTTTTTTTAGTAATATTAACAGAAAAATCACAGTATGATTACATTGTTTATTTTGCACAAATAACTCACTAATGAACAATTTAGAAAATTTATTTAAAATGCCTATAATACGTTAAAAAATGTAATTTATTAATTTCACATAAACAAAATAGGTTTTTTGGAAGTTTATGCTGTTTTGTGCAATCTGTGATTTAATATATTTGTCAAAAAAGTATTTTAATCAAATTTTAATTTTGGATTAAAGATTTATTAATAAAAATATTATATGTTAAAACTATGTTAATGATATTAATGGTGTTACAGCAACGATATGTTCCGTTGTTGTAAAATAAAAATGAGGAGTGAATTATTATGAAAGTGAATGTTAAAAAATTAGGTAGTCTGATACTTACAACGACTGTTGGTTGTATGTCAGCTATGCCAGTTTCTGCCGATAAGCTATACGGTGACGTTTCTGGTGACGGATATTTAACTGCTGTTGACTCATCTCTTATTTTAACACAAGTTTTAAATGGTGGTGTTTTAAGTGATGATTCAATCGAGCTTGGCAAAGTTTCTGGTTCAGATGAGCTTACAATAAACGATGCCGTTTTAGTTTTGCAAAAAGTTCTTGATTTGAAAAACACTTTTCCTGTTGAGGTAAATGGTGGTGGTAGTGATACTGATAACGATACATCAGAAAGCACAACAGAATCTGTGACAGAGAACACAACAGATAGTTCAGAAAGTGAAACAGAGGGTTCGACAGAATCAACAGAAACAACAACAGCAGAGGCAACAATAACTCTTGCTGACAATGGTTCGGTTGTAGATGGCTCTGGAGCTGTTGCCGACAACACAAACAACATAATAACAATAACACAAGCAGGTGTTTATACTATTTCTGGCACATTATCTGACGGTCAAATAATTGTAAACTCAGATAATGACGTAGAAATTATTTTAAATGGTGTTGATATAACTAGCTCAAAAGGTTCACCTTTTTATGCTTTAAATGGCGATATGGACCTCAAACTTCAAAAGGGTACAACAAATACTTTGACAGATGTGGCAGTTTATACAGACGTTGACGCTGAAGACGGAGAACCAGACGCTTGTCTTTTCAGTAAGGATAGAATTACAATAAAAGGAGCAGGGGAGCTTGTCGTAAACGGAAATGCTAGTGACGGAATAGCTAGTAAAGACGAGCTTAAAATTAAAAATGGAAAAGTTACTGTAAATGCAGTTGATAACGGAATTAGGGCAAAAGATTACATATCAATTTCTGGTGGTACAATAAATGTTACATCTGGTGGAAATGGTATCAAGTGTACTAAAAACCACGTTATAATAAACGAAGATGACAAAGCTGTTGACATAACTATAAATGCTGGAAACAACGGTATTAAGGCAGAAACATATATGACTATTGACGGTGGTACAATAAATGCAACAGCAAATAACAATACAATTGCATCTGGCACAGGTGATTTAGTTGTAAATGGTGGTACAATCACTTGTACAGCAAAAGGAACGGATACAGAAAATTATAACTATGATGGTCTTAAATCATCGTCAGCAAGCGTTATTATAAACGGTGGTACAATTGTTACCGATGTTTCTCAAGATTCAATACAAGGTGCTGTAAACGTTGATGTTGAGGGAGGAAACCTTAATTTGACATCTGGTGACAACGGTATAACAAGTGACGCAGAAATCCTTATAAATGGTGGAGAAACAACAATTTCAGCAGTTGGAAAAGGCGTTAAAGCGACAACTGACCTTAACATAAAATCAGGTACATTGAATATTACAAGCACAGATGACTCGGTTCATTCAAACGGAACAATCACTATTGACAATGGAACAATTATTGCATCAACAGGTGATGACGGTGTTCACGCAGACGATACACTTACAGTAAATGGCGGTAACATCACTATAAGCAAATCTTACGAAGGACTTGAGGCTGTTTATATAACAATTAATGACGGTAATATCTCTGTTGTTGCATCTGACGACGGAATTAACGCAAATGGTGGTGCTGACAACTCTGGAATGGGTGGAAATGACCAAAATACACCTTGGGGCAGACCTTCTGGTGGCCTTGGTGGCTCAAGTAGTTCTGGTAGCTCAGGTGGTTCAGGCAGTTCCAGTGGTTCAAGCAGTTCAAGCGATTCAACAGAAACTCCACTTATTACAATCAATGGTGGTTACATATTTGTAAATGCAAGTGGTGACGGAATTGACTCAAACGGAAATATAATTGTAAATGGTGGTACAACAGTTGTAGACGGTCCATCTTCAAACGGTGACGGTGCTTTGGATTGTGGCGATAACAACAACACAATTACATACAACGGAGGACTTTTGCTTGCTGTTGGTAGTTCAGGAATGGACGAAGCACCTTCTGTAAGCGATACAGGAGCAAAAGCTATTAAGTATAGACCTTCAAGTTCAATATCTTCTGGAACTTTGACAACTATTTGCGATTCAAACGGAAATGTTTTAGCTGCATACAAAAACAAAAAAACTGTTCAATCAATTGTTTTTGGGGCAGAGGGGCTTACAAGTGGCTCAACGGTTACTATAAATCAGGGTGGTACATACAGTGGCGAACTTGACGCAAACGGTTTTGCAACAGGTGGTACTGTTTCTGGTGCAACTCAGCTTGGAACTTTAACAATAAGTTCATCTTCTGTTACAACTTCAAACGCAAGCTCTGGCTCAAACACAAGACCTTAAAGACTTTAAAGACCGTGGGGCTTTGTCCCACCACCCCACTAGCTTTCAGCACTTTTGCTACGCAAAAGCAAGCTACGCTTGTCGGATTTCTTTCCGATGCCCATTGAAAAAAGCTAGGCAAAAACTTTTGCCGGAAACTATCGTTTCCTTTCGTGTTATTGACTTAAGTAAGCAAAAATATATTTTCTGGTAAATTTGCATTACTTTAAATATTAAAAGAGCAAATTATAAAATTTGCTCTTTTAATATTTAAAAATAATTGTTATAATGTAGGTGTAAAGGGGGGTGTGATGTGAAAATAGAATATAGTAAAAGAGCCGTGAAGTATATTAATGCTTTGGATAGACCAACAAAGCAACGAATAAAAACAGGCATTGAGGGTTTAACAGACAATCCCCCTAAGGGAGATATTAAAAACTTACAAGGTTATTCTGACGGTAGAAAAAGGTTAAGAATTGGAAAGTATAGGATAATATATAGTTATGGCAGTGATGGAAAAATAGAAATATTATATATTATGAATATTGACTCAAGAGGAGATATTTATAAATAGGAGGTAGATGAAAATGAATACGACAACAAAAGAAGTTGTTAGTCTAATGGAGCTTTTGCCGGAAAATGACCAAAACTTTGCACTTGAATTTATAAAAAAACTTGTTCTTGCTTGGGACCCCGATTATACGAAATTAACTCAAGGCGAAAAACAAACTCTTTTAGAAATCGAAAATGATATGAAAGAAAATGGAACGATTTCACACGATGATATAAATTGGGATTAATTGTAGCATAAAAAGATAGTGCGTTTTTAGTTAGGTCTAAAAATTCTATTTTAAGTTTTATAAAAATCTATTTATCAATAAAAAACCTTGAAATTATCTTACATCAAGAAAATTTCAAGGTTTTTATTTTATTTCAAATTATTGAATTTCGATTGAATTGATAACGATGTTTTCTTTTGGTTTGTCATTATCGTCAGTTTCAACTGCTGCCATTTCATCAACAACGTTCATACCGTCTGAAACCTGACCAAAAACAGTATAACCAAAATCAAGATAAGGAGAACCACCCTCAGAGAGATATTTATTAATAACATTTGCTGGGAAAATGTCGCTTACCTTTATAGCGAAAAGAGCGTTAAGTGCTTCGTCTTGACTTGCGTAAGCTGTCTGATTTTTTTGAACAAAACTTTGAACGAAAGTTTGGAGAACAGCACCGGCATTTTGGAATATTTCTTCGCTCATATTCTGGTCTTGAACTGTTAAAAGATATTCAAGTGCTTGCTTTTCTTGGTCGCTAACTTTAGAATTTTGAACGATATAGAACTGACTTCCGTTTGTGTCAAGTCCAGCGTTTGCCATACATAACGCACCTTTGAAGTTTCTCATTGTTGTTGTAAATTCATTTTCGAATGAACTACCCCAGATACTTTCGCCACCTTGACCTGTTCCCTGTGGGTCACCACCTTGAACCATAAAGTCTTTTATTATTCTATGGAATATAACTCCGTTGTAATAGCCGTCTTTTGCGTGTTTTACAAAGTTTTCAACGGCTTTAGGTGCTTTATCTGGAAATAATTTTAATGTTATATCACCTTTTGTTGTCTTAATAGTTGCAATAACCTCGTTTTCGCCTTCATCGTTGATTTGAGGGAATTTACCATCATTGTTTATTGTTGTCTTAATAGTTGCAATAACTTCGTTTTCGCCTTCATCGTTGATTTGAGGGAATTTACCATCATTGTTTATCAAGTCAAAAGGTTCTGTTGTAACGGCATTCTCTGCGTTTACTGTTGTGTTTTCAGTTGTTGTTTCTTCTGCTGTGCTTTCATTACAGCCAGAAAAAACAGATACTGCCATTAATGTCGCAAAACCTACTGCGACAGCTTTTTTGAATTTCATAGTTATAGTTCTCCTTTGTTAAATGTATTTTGTATTTTAAAATTGTAAAGTTGATTTTTGAAAAAATAAAAAATTTCAAAGTTTATGAAACTTTTTTTATCACAAAAAGGTGGGGGTTTCCAAAAATGCTCTTGGAGCAATGAAGACCTTGGGGCAAAGCCCCCACCCTACCAGCTAGGTCAACACTTTTGCTACGCAAAAGCTGGCTTATGCCGTCCTAATTTGTATTTTACGGTAAAAATAAAAATTTTTTGCAGATTAAAATTTATGAAACCTTTTTCTATCGCAAAAAGGTTTCATACTTCCAAAAATGCTCTTGGAGCAATGAAGACCTTGGGGCGTTGCCCCAACACCCCACCAGCCTTTAAAAAGGCTGGACCTAAACTTTGTATCGGCTTCGCCGTCCTAATTTGTATTTTACGGTATCAATATAATTTATCGAAAATTATATTTTTGCTTACATAAGAGGACAACACGAAAGGAAACGATAGTTTCCGACAAAAGTTTTTGCCTAGCTTTTTTCAATGGGCATCGGAAAGAAATCCGACAAGCGTAGCTTGCTTTTGCGTAGCAAAAGTGCTGAAAGCTAGTGGGGTGGTGGGGCAAAGCCCCACGGTCTTAAGGTCTTTAGAATTTCTGTAAAATAGCTTGCTTTATAAGCTCAAAACCGTTGTCGGTTAAAGGATATTCCTTGTTTGTAATTCCTATTAACTTGCTGCTTGCGTCATAGTAAACGTTTTTGCTAAGACTTTCAGCAATAGCACGAAGTGGTACGAAAACACGACCTTCTTTTATCTCGGCTGGTGCTTGAAGCTCAACATTTCTTTCGCCAACTTTCATTACGTCAGAATCTACAGGTACACTTATTATCTTGCCAGAAAGTGAAATCTGGGCTGTCTTTGCATCGGAATTCCAAGAGACATCAGCGTTAAATGCCTCGGAAATTGCACGGAGAGGTACAAGTGTGTAGCCATTTTTAATATACGAAGAAACGTTTACGTTGTCTGAATCAATAGGCTGTTTCTTCCATTTGTTTATAAAGTCGGAACTTCCAACAAACATAAATACAGAGGACTCTGCTGCTTCATTTAAAACTGCCATATCTTCCTCTGCTGAAAGTATAAAGTAGTTGTCGTTTATTTTGCTTTCCTCATTGTATGAACTTCCGTCAAAGTCTTCACTTCCATCAAGGTTTATTATCTCTTCTGTAGTTGTTTCAGTTGGCTTTTCAACGTTGCCTGTGTATGACCTTGTAGTTGTTTCTGTTGTTTCTTCTTTGTTGGTGTTGCTAGATGAGTTTGTTCTCTCAATAACTTCAATTGTTGTTGTTTGTGAGTCTTTTTCGCCATTTGCTCCAACAGCTGTTACTTTTAAATATCTTGTTCCAACAGTTGTAAGCTTCTTTTCAAACTCCCATATACTTGTTGATTTTTTCGTAAAGTTCTGGTCTTTTTCACCGTCAATTGACATATAAACTTTTTCAACCTCACCGTCTACACGAACTCTAAAAAGAATTTTTTCGTTTACTTGAGGTTTTTGTGGTGATTGTGTGAATTTTGTTATTTTTACTGCTGCTGCTGAAACAGAATAAACAAAAACTGTTTGCGATAAAAGCATAATCATCAAAATAAAACTTACGGTTTTTCTTAAAGTTTTCACTTAACATCACGACTCCTTTTCTTATTTTATTTTGTCAATATAATACTACTATATTCAACACTTATTGTCAAACACGTAAACCTTAAAAGTTTATGACATTTTTATTACAGAAAAACCTTGAGGTTTGCCATTATACACCACTTCAATTGATTTGGTAAAGTGGCAAAATTTTACAAACGCTCAAGGTTCTTTTTATTTTGAAATAAGTTCTTTAAATTCATCAACCTTTACAGGTTTTGAAAAATAATATCCTTGTGCAAGGTCACAGCCAGCACAAGTTAGGAAATTAGCTTGTTCTAGTGTTTCAACACCTTCACATAAAACAGTTATTTTCATTTTTTTAGCCATATCGATAACGCTCTTTATAACGACTTGACTGTTTGGTGTTATTATGTCCTCGCTGTCTAAAAAGCCTTTATCCATTTTAAGCACGTCAACAGGGAGGTTTTTAAGTAAATTAAGTGAAGAATATCCAGAACCAAAGTCGTCCATAGAAACTTTGAAGTTCATATTCTTTAACATATTGATAACTTTAATTGCTTTATCGGAATTTTTTAAGAAAACATTTTCTGTAAGCTCAAATTCAAGTAATTCCCTTGGAATTTTATATCTTGTAACAAGGTTTTCGATTTTGCTTATAAAATCATCTTTTTCAAGGTGAACCCTAGAAACGTTTACAGAAACAGGAACAACCTTTTTGCCCTCTTTTATACGTTGGCTTAAAAACTGGCAAACCTGTTCATAAACGCAAAAGTCAACATCTACAACAAATCCGTTTTTCTCAAAAATAGGGATAAAGTCCATAGGTGGAACGACCTTACCGTCTTCCTTTATCCACCTAACAAGTGCCTCTGCACCGACAATCTCATTTTTACCACTTAAAGCAACTTTAGGTTGTAATACGATTACAAACTCGTTGTTTGTAAGTGCTTTTTCCATAGATGTAAGTATTTCTGTTTGTTTTTTAACTTGGGTTTCCATAGTTTCATCAAACAAAACAGCTTTTTCTGAACAGATAGATTTTGCATATCTTCTTGCAATATTTGCATTGTCAATGCAACGATTTATAAATGCTTTATTGACTTTATTAGATGTGCGTTCTTTAAGGACAAATATACCAGTTGTTATTTTACTTTTAATCTCTGGATATGTGCTTTCTATGTTGTTATTGAACCAGCTATCATATTTATCTACGTAAGTTGCTAAATTTGTTTCATCTATGTTGTCATCAAGTTCAATTAATGTGATAAAGTTATCAGAGAAGACCCTTGCCGTAATTATCTGACTGTACTTCTCTCGACCCATTTTTGAAACAAAGTCTTTAAGAATTTCATCACCTGTACGGTATGTATATCTTTCGTTTAAATATTTAAAGTTGTTTATATCAGAATAGACAAAAGCAAACTTTTTATCTGGTTTTTCAGCTATCATTCGTCCTGCTTTTTCTCTGAACTTATCAAATTTCAAGGCACCTGTTACTGTGTCATATTTAATAAGTTTGTCGACAGTAGCCTCGACATTTTTAAATGTACGCATTTTCAAAAGATATGATGATATTATCTTGCTTATAATTCGCAAAGATTTGATTTCATCTTGTCCCCAAATTCTAAGGTTATTGTCGGAAAAGTTTATATAACCACCGATGTTTTCATTATTTTTTAATATAAACTGTATATTTGACTTTGCATCGCTTTCAACGTGTTTTTCATATTTCATACCACGCTCAAAGCCAGGATATTTTGAATATATGTAAATATTCTTTTTATGATAAAAGTCGATAAATTCGTCCATCTCTGCTTTATCAAATGACACAGGTTCGCTTATCGGAACAAGCTCATCGGCACACCATTGATATGAGATAGAAAAGTTTAAATAATGGTTTTCTGGTTCTCTTATGACAATCCTATTTAAGTGGAAATAACTTCCGACTCTATCAAGCAATATGTTAATTGTGCTATCAACATCTTTTGTGCTTTCCATAACGTCAAAAGCAAACTCGGAAATTGCATAGTTAAACTCACGCTCAGCACCAACTTCTTTTTTGTAAACAAATTTTTCATTGTAAGAAGATGATTTTCGCACCTTTGCCATAAATGGGTCAACATCTTTTTCGCTAAAGATGTAATATTGATTTTTACCGATTGATTTAGCAACATAAAGTGAATAGTCAGCCTGCTCAAAAGCACGTTCAAAGTTATTATCATTTTTTTCGATAATAGAAACACCTATGCTACCAGTTACTTTTTTATTTGAAACCTTTCCCAGATTAGTAGTTTCAAAAGAATTTTGCAATTTTTCGATAAGCTCAATGATTTGTTCTTTTGATTTTACATCGTTTACATAGATGATAAATGTATCGCCGTCTGTTCTTCCTATTACATCATCTTTATCAAAAATCTCTCGTATTTTTTCGCTTAATGTCAAAATAATCTGGTCGCATACATTTTTACCAAATTCCGAATTTAACTGTGTAAAATCATCTATATCAAAAACAATTATAGCGTGCTGTTTATCTGTTTCATTGATTACTTTTTCATTTATAATTTTTTTCGCATAGTCTGCTGTTAATATACCTGTTAAGCTATCATAGCAAACCTGTTCTTCAAAAAATAATTCTTTTCTTTTTAAGCTATCGATGTCTAAAACTTTGCCGATAACCCTAACAGGTTTGTTGTCGCTGTCGTAAATTGTTTTGCCCCAAACACCGTACCATTTATTGTTTGACGGGTATTTGTTTAAAATTTCATAATAAAATTTTTCTTCGCCACTTCTGAATAAGTCGATGAGTGCCTTGCAACCATCTTCGCCGTAATATTTTGAATATTTAAAAATATTCTCTGAATAGTTTTCAGATTTTCTGTTTGTAATGCCTCCGGTTATGTCATACATAATATCATTTACAATGTCATATTCATAAAGACCGGTATTTGCAAAAGAAGCAATTGCAGAAAAACTCTTTTTCCTTTCCTCAAGAAGATGTTCAGTTTCTTTGATGTCTGTTATGTCGGTTAATACGCACAAAAACGAAACACCGTCTTTATCTTCAGAAATTTTTGTTGCATTTAGTTTTCTCCAGAATATATGGTCTCCACCGAACAACACCCTATATTCACAACTAAACATACTGTAGTTCTTTTCTAAAACGGTTTGAATTTCTTTTTTGATTTTTGCCCAATCTTCGTCAATAATGACATCTCGATAATTTTGTTTTTTCCCCTTTATAAAATTCTTTTCTAAGCTATTTACGGTCAGATAGAAAGAATTGTTGGCTTCTTCAACAATAAATTCGTCACCATAGTTATATTTGAGCATAACAACACCGACAGGAATATTATCGGCAGAAATATTTTGCAAGTGATTTTGGATACACGGCCCTTTGTCCGGGTCGGAATTATTTAAAAGACTATCATTCATAAAATCCCTCTTTTTCTGTTAAAATTCAAGTTGTATCAAATATAGATTGATGTTTTTTTAATGATTGTTAGGACAATATAAAACTGTAGAAACGTTTATAAATAAGCGTGCAAAAACACGATAAATAAAAAATATATACACTAAAATACAAAAATACATTTTAGTACAAATTGAATGATGAGTGAAACTATATAATTCCTAGTTTATAGTTTATATAGAACTGTGAGAATATTATACACCTAAAACTACCAAAAAACAAGCTGTATAAAAAATTTTTTACACATTTTTAACGTATTTTGAAAAAAGTGTTGACATAATGTTGATTATTATGAATACTTTACATAAATCGATATAAACAAAAAGCTGTTACACTAACAAAATGTAACAGCTTACAGGCTGTCGATAAAGTCGACAGCCTTGCAAGAAATGCAAGCATTTCTTGCAGTTAATTTTAAGGTAGGGACTAGCCGTGAAAAATATGGCACTAGAAACCAGTACCATATTTTTGTCCCTGTCCTCGGTCGGGCAAAGCTCGACCTGCGGAATTAGTTTAAGAAAACCAAGGTTTTCTTAACAACTTTCCTTTGATAATCTGAAAAAATATGCAAATACATTTGTCTAAAATTTCAAATTATTTTCTAAAATTAGCTTTTTCGATACTCTGAGAACTGTTACATTAACAAAACGTAACAGCTCAACAAAAAATTAAGTTTCTTTTAAAATTTTAACGTTTTTTGATTTAATGATTTTTTTTGTACTCTTCAAGTGCCTGAGCTAATTGGTCAGGGCAAGAAGTTTTTTTATAACCACATTGTATACCTTTGAGTTTTTCGATAACGTCATCAATATCCATTCCGTCAACAAGACTTCCGATGCCTTGAAGATTTCCATTACAACCACCTAAGAAATTAACATTTTTAACTTTTCCGTCAACAACATCAAAGTCGATGTTTCTTGAACAGACGCCTTTTGTTTCATAACTATTCATAAAAATTCTCCTTTGTAAGTTCAAAATAAAAACTTGGAATTTACCAATAGATTTTGGCAAATCCCAAATTTTTAAGCCTTATATTTGTTATCTTAATACTAAATAATTTTTAACAGCATTATAAAATCCGAAATAGTTTCTGTCAACAAAGAATTTTTGAAGTTCATCTGTAGTACCGAAAGGCTGTTCCTCACGATAGCTTATTATTTCGTTTATAATACCGTCTGTTATACCGTTATTAAGAGATTTAAGCTCTTTAACGGTTGCCTTGTTGATATTAGTGCATAATGACGCATTTTTGTCATTTTCGCTTATATTAACAGGGAGGTCTGACGCACTTCTCATATTAGTTGCAGAAACGATTTTTGGAATGTTTGAAGCAACAAAACCATATTCAGTAAGCTGTGATGTGTTCGCTGTATTAAGGTTTATGTACTGACCGTCTTCGTCACTTGTATATATTGCGTTTTTAATCTCGTTATATTTTGAATCGCTAATATATTCAGCAACATCGCTTGATGATAAGTAATTTCTCTTATAAATTACTTTGCTTGTTGAATCACCGAATACGCTTCGCATTTCTGTTGTTGATGCTGTGTTTATGTTTGTTCTTGTGTGAAGATTGTCTTCAAACTCATTAACTTGTTGCTCTGTCATTCCGATACTTGGAATTTTTGCAAGTTCGCCGATAGTTTTATATGTGTAACCATTTTTTCTATGTTCAATTATTTTATCTGCCATAGATGATGATAAACCTGCTGAAATAAGTTGAGCCCTATTTGCAGTATTTACATTTACAACAACATCATTTTCAGTTGCGTCAATTTCCTGTTTGTCGTAAGTTGAAAGGAAATCTTTGTACTTTGAATATCTACTGTCAGAAAGAAGTTTTTCATCTTTGAGAACAGAGATATTTGTTATTTTGCTGTGTTTTCTTCTGTAGTCAAGAATGTCTTCGACTTCGTCTTCTGTTATGTTTCCGATGCTAAAGAGTTCCTCTCTATCAGCATAGTTTACATTTGTACAAACAGCAAGAAGAGTTTTGTTTGAATCGAAAAGCTCTTTTGTAAAGCCTTGAACAAACTTGATTTCTTCAATTGTGTTAAATGGGTTTTTCTCTCTATAGCTTACTATAGCGTTAGCTAAACCACTTGTAACATTGTTTAACCCCTCTTTGATTATGTCAGCAGAGGCTGTATTGATATTTACAACGTGTTTATTTTTATAAGCAAGTTTGCCTGTATATGTGATGTTACCAAAGTTTGTTGTTGTTCCGTTTTCTCTGACACCATTTTCCCAAATGCCGATATTTCCTGTCTTTGCTATTCTTTGTGCAGTTAAATAATCGTTGTACTGTGTCGCTGTTATATAACTTGGATTTGTAACACCATAGCCTTTTTCGATAAGAACTTTATTGACGTTTTCACCGTTTAAAGTTACATACATATTGTTCCAAATTCCAACAGGTGACGTAACGCTACTATCTGTTGAAACAACAACAGTTTGTCCTAAAAGATAGCTTGTAAGGAAGTTTACAGCGTCATCATAGCCTTGTGCATCGACACCGATAAGTTTAATAAGTGCAGTGTCACCGTTTTGAGTGAGTTTTACCTCTATGGCATCACCGTCAATTATTCTAATAACGCTTGCAGAAGCAGAGCCGTTTATAACAACATTTTTTGCCCCAAACGAAACGTACAAAGAGGACAAAGAAACAACTAAAACAAGAATAGCTGATAAGGCAAGTCGTAAAAATCTTTTATTCAAAAAAAACACTTCCTTTCGTAAAGGTTAAAACGTTTGAAATTTTGAAAAATTTTGTTTTATTTAATGCTGTTAAGGTCAATAACTGGATTTTTTTTGCTAGGTCTGAAAAATACAATTTTCTTTCCGATTATCTGAACAACGTCAGAGTGTGTTCTTTCGCTTATTGTTTGGCAAATATCGTGAATGTCTTCAAGACAGTTATTGAGGACAGTTCCTTTTATTAATTCTCTTGCTTCTAATGCCTCGTCAACAGATGTTACAACCTCTGGAGTAACTCCATTTTTTCCTATCTGAAAAATTGAATCAATTTTACTTGATAAACTTCTGAGATATGCTCTTTGTTTACTTGTCATATTTTTTCTCCTTTTATTTGTAATATTCAAATTCTAAATCGTATATTTTAACTGTGTCGCCTTCTTGTATGCCTTCTTCTTCTAACTTATCAATTATACCTTTTTCTCTTAAATATTTCTGGAAGAACGCAAAGCCTTTTTCTGTGTCTATATTTGTGTAACCTATCATCTTTTCAACGCCGACACCCTCAACGATGTAATATTTATCGCCATATTTTTCAATTGTAAATGGTTCGTTATCTGTTTCGTCAAAGTTTTCTTCGTATTCCTCGTAATCTTCGTCAAATACGATGTCCTCCGGATAATCTTTTAAAATATCAGCAACGGCTGAAAGAAGTTCATCAAGACCACTATTTGTTGCAGCAGAAATAGGGAAAACTTTAATTCCCTTTGCTTCGTAAATTTCTTTGATTTTTTCAAAGTTTTCTTTTGCCTCAGGAATATCCATTTTGTTCGCTGCGATTACCATAGGTCTTTTTACTAAGTCCTCATTGTATTTTGCAAGCTCGTTGTTGATTTTTTCGATATTTTCAATAGGGTCAATTCCTTCAAGTCCGGCTGCGTCAACAACGTGAATAAATACTTTTGTTCTTTCAACGTGGCGTAAAAACTCGTGACCAAGTCCAACACCCTCGCTTGCTCCCTCGATAAGTCCCGGAATATCAGCCATAACAAAGTCGCTACCCCATTTACTACGTACAACACCAAGGTTTGGTGACAATGTAGTGAAGTGATAATTTGCAATTTTAGGGTTAGCATTTGTAACCATAGAAAGTAAAGTTGATTTCCCTACATTTGGGAAACCGATAAGACCGACATCGGCGATTAATTTAAGCTCAAGGATAACGTCATACTCTCTAGATGTTCTTCCTCTTTCGGCATAACGTGGTGCTTGTCTTGTTGGTGTCGCAAAGTGCTGATTTCCTTTTCCACCTTTACCACCGTGGATTATAATTCGTCTGTCGTTCTTTTTGTTCATATCTGCCATAATCTTGTTAGACTCGGCTTCTCTTATTATTGTACCGACAGGTACTTTAATAATAACGTCTTCTCCGTCAGCACCTGTACAGTTTCTTTTGCTTCCGTCACCACCAGGCTGTGCCTTGAATGTCTTTTTATATCTAAAGTCCATAAGTGTATTTGTGCCTTCGTCTGTTACAAAAACAACGTCGCCACCTTTTCCACCGTCACCACCGTCTGGACCACCATTTGTGATGTATTTTGCTCTATAGAATGAAACGGCACCATTACCACCGTTACCACCCTTTATGTGTATTTTAACTCTATCTACAAACATTAGTTTCTCCTTTACTAAAATCTTATTAGTAACGATTTAAAAGCTAAGCAAACAAGCTAAAGATGTATCAGTTTCCACCCTCAAGGATTTGTATTTCCTCGATATTGTTTATTTCGTGGGCTATGATGTACTTATTTGTCAAAATGCAAAGCATATTTTTTTCGTTACAACCAAGAAATTCACCTTCAAATATTTTTTTCTGCATAGTAACTACTTTGATACGCATACCTCTTTTGTATGTTTCACCGTGGAACTGTACTATTTCCTGTGGAAAGAGTGCGTAACATCTTTGAACAACTTTTTTTATGTCTTCGCTTTGTTCAAGTAATGACATAGGGTTTTTAACAACCCTGTTTACCTTTGTAATTAATCTTATTACCCAAGTTATTAAAATTGCACCGATAGCTGCATAAAATATATCATCGGCAGTTAATAGCGAAAAATCAAAATTTCCCATTTTGGTAACCTCCAAATTACTTTAATATTAAAATATCAAACATTAAATATTTTTAGTTTGCCATACAAGGTTATTTATAAATTGTTTTGCTGTTCTTCCTGAAATACCTTTTTGGCTCATTTCCCACTTGATAGCTTCTTTTTCAAGTGTTTCATCGCTCAAAGGAATTTCGTATCTCTTAGCCATAATTTTAACGATATTTACGTACTCTTGTGGAGTTGGTTTTGGATATGTGATTGTTATACCAAATCTATCTGCAAGAGAAAGTTTTTCGTTTAGAGTATCCTGTGTATGTATTTCGGCATCGTCAGAGCCTCTTTGTCTGTCGCTCCATTTTTCTTGAATAAGATGTCTACGGTTACTTGTTGCATAGAATAAAACGTTTTCCGGCTTACTTTCAGAACCACCGTCAAGAAGTGACTTCATATATTTGTATTGGATTTCTTGTTCATCAAAAGAAAGGTCATCGATAAAGATGATGAACTTTCTACCTCTTGTTTTAAGCATTGCAAGAAGGTCAGGAAGTTTTACAATTTGCTCTTTTGTTATCTCGATAAGGCGTAAACCGTCTGGATAAAATTTATTCACAAGAGCTTTAACTGATGATGATTTTCCTGTACCTCTTGAACCAACTAAAAGAACATTGTTAGCAGGGAAGCCTTTTACAAAAGCTTCGGTATTGTTGATAAGTTCTTTGGTTTGTGGTTCATAGCCGATTATGTCATCAAATGTTATGTTGTCAGGTTCTAATATACCTGTTATTTTGCCTTTTTCATCATCAAACTTGAATGAACGATATAAAGAAATGTCGCCACAACCAAGTGTTTTGTAGTATCTTATGAATGAGCTTAAAAGTTCATCTTCACCAGAAACTGTATCTATATATGACAATAACTCGTTTTCTGTTTTGTTTACAGGTGTGTAATCCTGAATTATAAAGACAGAACCATTGTCGCTACAAAAAGAAGATAACTCGATTGATATAAGTGATTTTAATATTTTTATGTCATTTACAGCGAGTTTATACAAGGAAGTATTTTCAACATCTTTGTTGTTTTCACAGTAAAGGGAAAATCTGTTTTCGTTGTAAAGAAACAAATTTAAAATATGCTTTTTAAGCAAATTTCCGTGAAATCCAAAGCGTTCAGCATTTTCAACAAGTTTAGAAATTAATTTTGAGATATTTTCGTCTTTGTTTTCTTGATTGCAAATGTTTCTTAAATATCCGATTACTGGGTCGGAATTGATTGAATTATATAATGTAAGTCTGTCTAATTGTTTAATTATCTCTTTTGAATATTCTGTTTCAAAATAATCCATTTCAAAAACTCCTTTTTTGTGTGCTACGTAAAACGGTGACAATCCTAAATATTAGATTATTACGTTTACGTCCACAAGTTTATTGTCTTCACAACCGTTTATTTCTATGCTGTATTTCTGATATTCTCTAACTTTTTGAATTATCTCTGAGGTGATAAGCTCACCCGGTGCAACTAACGGTATTCCCGGTGGGTAAGGAATAATAAATTCGCCAGAGATAAGTCCCATACTATCTTCAAAGGGAACTTTTTCTTTTTTTGAGTAAAAAGCCTTTGACGGTGACAGCACACAGACTGGTTTTTCTTCTGATAAATCGGATTTTGGGCTGGATTTTTTTTCATCAAAAGAAAAATCGTCAGATATAGTATCGTCAATTTCTTTGAGTGCATTAATAAGTTTTTCGAAATCAGATTTTTCATCGCAAAGAGATGTCATAAAAAGGATATGTTCAGTCCCTTTCATCTCTACGTTTATATTATAATACGTTTTTAAAGAATTTTCCACATTTATTATATTTTTCTTTCCACAAAGGCAAATTATTTTTCCAAAATCGACATCGACAACGTTATTTTTACCTAAAATATCGGTTTTTGTAATGATTTTTATATGCCTTAAATCTTTAGTGTTTTCATAAAAAAAATCAAGATTTTCGGTGTATTTTTTAAAAAGTTCGTTTGCCTGTTCACTTAAAAGATTTTGGCAATTATCGATTACAGCCATAAGTATATATGACGGACTTGTTGATGTAAACATAGAAATACAAGTTTTAAGTCTATTTTCATCAATCAGGTTACTTTTTAAATGTAAAACCGAGCTTTGTGTTAAAACAGGTAAAGTTTTATGTAAACTTTGAATTACAATATCTGCACCACAGGAAAGAGCGTCTTTTGGAAATTTATCGGAAAATTTAAGGTGGGACCCGTGTGCTTCATCAACTATTAATGGAATACCTTTTTCGTGTGTTATTTCAGCGATTTTTTGTACATCTGTACAAAATCCCTCATAATTTGGGTTTGTTATGACAACGGCTTTTACGTTGCTATTTTCTTCAATCGTTGACCTTACATCATCTGGAGAAACAACCCCACTTGTACCGAAAAATGTTGTTTTTGTCGTTACATAGACAGGAACGGCACCGGCAAGCAAAACAGCGTTATACACGCTTTTATGGCAGTTTCTTGCAATTATTATTTTATCATCTCTATCACAGACAGAAAGTACAGACGCCATAACACCAGAGGTTGTACCGTTTACAAGGTAAAATGTTTTATCTGCCCCAAAGAGTTTTGCACAAAGTTTTTCGCTCTCAAGGATAACTCCCTCCGGATTATGCAAGTTATCAAATCCGTCAATTTCTGTTATATCAAACCCAAAGAGGTCATCTGGCACGAACTCCCTTTTTCTTTTATGCCCCGGCATATGAAAAGGCACAGGGTTTGTTTTCTTTAGTTCATTCAATTTTTCAACCAACGGTGCTGGCACAAAATCACCCTTTTCTTTTTTTGTTAAGACCTTAAGAATTTAAAACCTTAAAACCTTAAAACCGTGGGCTTTGCCCACACCCACTAGCTTTTTGAAAAAAGCTAGGCAAAAACTTTTGTCGGAAACTATCGTTTCCTTTTGCGTTGTCGACTAAAAGAGGCTAAAATAAAATTTTGGATAAATCCTATTTTTACCAAGAGAGTAAACAGGCACAGCGTAAACTGGCTTTTGCGTAGCAAAAGTGCTGAAAACTAGTGGGGTGGTGGGGCAACGCCCCATAAGCACTAACTTATAAATAATAACTGATTTTTAGCACATATTTAGAACTTTTTTTAA
>CABVAP010000017.1 GCA_902496345.1 uncultured Eubacteriales bacterium | reverse complement strand
GCACATCGAAACTGTCGTTCTGCTGTCGAAAAAACCTCAGTAAATAAGGGGTTTATAAGAGATTTTTGTGAATTTAGATTGTGTGTTTTATGAAAAAATAGACAGGTTAGAGGGAACATTTTACCCCCCTAAATCTTAAAATAGGCTTTTTGCTAAAAGGTTTAACCTTTTAGCAAAACTAAAATTTTATGACTAGAAAGGCATACCTCTATAAGTATTGATATGGGTGTGGTCAAGTTATTTTAACTTGCATGGGTAGAGGCGATACGAATCATAAAAATAGGTTAAATGCTAACCGAAGGTCCCCTCAAACGCATATTTTCGCAAAATTAAAGGGGTGGCACAAGAAATATGTATATTATGAGGCATCATTGTACTAAAAAATAATCTTCTTGTTGAAGTGTTTTTGGTATTAGCTGTAACATAAGTCATAACATTTAAATTTCCAAAAATATTCGTAAGGAGGTTTCTATACCCTATATAGTAATCGCCTATTTTATTTTCTGATAATTTAAAATCATCAATCAATGATAATCTTTTACCTTTTTTAGCAGGTCTGCCTTTTTTACCTGTTTTCTGAGGTGGTAAATCATAAATTGCTGAATCATATCTTGCATTACAGACAATATCCAGATTAGCATACTTAGATACAATTGTTGTTAATGGCTTCTTTGCGTACCAACTGTCGAATAGCAAAATAACTTGATGTATTTCTGATAAAGTGGGCATAACTTTATCAACCATATCTTTTGCAAGTTCAATTTTGGATTTATCTTTTTTCCACATAGTATAACCGAGAGGGATTGAACAATAATGGATTTTGTTATTTTCACGAACAGGAACACAAAGCATAAGACTTACAAAACAATGACCATTGATAAAATTAGAGCCATTGTGTAATGAGTGGTCAAAAAGTTTTGATACATCTTCAAATTTTTGACCAAACTTACCTATCAAAGTATCATCAATACAAAGAAATACAGGCTGATTATTATAGTATTCAGGAATCATTTTGAGTGCAAGTTTAGCTGTAATCTTCATAAAAGAAGTATAGTCAATTTTTGCATAATAACAAGCATAATAAAAAGCATTAATAGATTTATTTGTTATCTTGGATATAAAATGCACATATAAGTATCTTACAGAACGTGCTGACTCAACAGCTAACATAGATAAAACAAATAAAAATAATGTTTCAGCTGTGCCTGTTGAAAAATTTTGAAAATATAAAGAAAAATATTGATTTAGTATTCCAATTACAGAATTTTTGTGGTATAATAAGTTTGGCGTAACAATCACCTCATTTTGATTTTTTCGTCAAATTTATTATATCACAAATGAGATTGTTATGCTATTTTTTTAACAAAAAGTTGTAAAGTGGTGATAAAATTATATAAAATATTGGGCGAAGGTTACTTTAGATGGACAATTAAAACCTTAGTTTTATATTAAAATGATATTTGTTCACTATAAATTTTGATAGTGTGGAGGTAATATTATGATTATTGAAAAGAAAATTGAAGGTAATGACATTACATTAAAGCTTTCTGGCAGACTTGATACAACAACTGCACCTGAGTTGGAAAGTGAATTGGATAGCTGTATTCCACATTCGAAAACTTTAGTTTTTGATATGAAAGAGCTTGATTATATTTCTTCGGCTGGCTTGCGAGTTATACTTAAAGCACAGAAAATGATGAACGTACAGGGAAATATGAAACTTTCAGGTGTAAACGAAAGTGTTTTAGAGGTGTTTGAAATTACAGGCTTTGCTGATATATTAACTATTGAATGAATTGCTGAATAAAATTTAAGAGGTGATTAATATGGCGGTTTTGAAATTGCTTATTCCATCTGCTTTAACTACTATAATCGCAATAGTTTTGTATGTATTGGAAAAAAATACAATTTTCAAAAAAAATAATTATGCAGCTAAGCAAATTATTATAGGTCTTTTATTTGGCGTATCTGCTATATTTTCATCTGAATACGGAATAAATGTAAATGGTGCTGTTATGAATGTGAGAGATGCTGCGCCTTTATGTGCAGGACTTATTTTTGGTGCGCCAGCTGGAATTATAGCAGGAGTTATAGGCGGTGTATATCGTTGGTTCTCCGTATATTGGGGAGCAGGAATGTATACCCGTCTTGCTTGCTCAATTTCAACCGTTGCTGTCGGCTTTATAGCGGCTATATTGCGTAAATATATGTTTGATAATAAAAAGCCATTTTGTATATATGGTTTTGCAATAGGTATGATATGTGAGGTTTTACATATGCTGATGATTTTCTTTACCAATATGAATGATGCAAATAAGGCATTTACTTTCGTTAAACAATGCTCAATACCTATGATAGTGCTGAATGGTGTTACAGTAATGGTTGCTATTTTGATTATTTCTCTTATTGGCAAGGAGAAAATATATTATCCAAATAAGAGAAAAAAGATAGCACAAACCTTCCAGTTTTGGCTGCTTATATGTGTTATAATTGCTTTTTTTATTACAAGTATATTTACATACACATTACAGACTAAAATGTCTTATAAAGAAACGGAAATGGTCTTAAATCTTAATATCGAAGATATTTATCACGATATAAATGATGCATCTAATGAAAATCTCCTTAGAATAACGCAAGATATCAGAGATGAATATTTGTCATCGGAAAAAAATGAAGATACCCTTTTAAGGCTTTTGGAAAAATATGATGTTTCAGAAATAAATATTGTTGATAAAAATGGAATTATTATAAATACTACTCACTCTGATTTTCTTGGCTATGATATGTCAAAGGGCTCGCAGTCTGCTGAATTTATGGTGCTGATTGATGGAAAAGCAAAAGAATATGCCCAGAAATATCAGCCAACTTCTTATGATAACAGCATTTCAAGAAAATATGCTGCTGTTGTTATGAAGAATGGTGGATTTTTACAGGTTGGCTATGATGCTGAGAGATTTCAAAGGGATATTGATATTCGTGTTGGCTTGGCGGCTAAAAATCGTCATATAGGAAAAAGTGGTGCTGTTATTATATGTGATAGAAATATGAATATAGTAAGCAGTATTGATGATATTGGAAAAAATGTCAGTAAAATAGGAATTTTTGATGATATTGAGCAGGTACCACAAAATACTGTTTTTGAAGCAAGCTATAAAGATAAATTGATATATTGTATGTATACTGTTTCAGAGGGATATTACATAATTGGAATAATGCCGAAGGACGAGGCATTGTTTATGAGAGATGTTTCGGTTTATCTCAGTTTATTTATGGAAAGCCTTATTTTTACTGCTTTATTTATTCTTGTATACTTCCTTGTTAAAAAAATTGTTATTGAGAATATTAAAAAAATAAATAATGACCTTGCACAGATAACTAGCGGAAATCTTGATGTAACTGTTAATGTAAGAACTAATGAGGAATTTGCATCATTATCTGATGATATTAACGAAACTGTTGGGGCATTAAAGGGCTATATCGAAAAGGCGGCAGCAAGAATTGACAAGGAGCTGGAATTTGCAAAAACAATACAGTATTCAGCACTTCCGTCTGTCTTTCCTCCTTATCCAAATCGTAATGATTTTGATATTTATGCAAATATGATTACTGCAAAAGAGGTAGGCGGAGATTTTTATGATTTTTATATGCTTAGTGATGATAAACTTGCATTTTTGATTGCTGATGTTTCAGGTAAGGGAATACCAGCGGCAATGTTTATGATGAGAGCAAAAACAATTATAAAGGACCTTGCTGAAAGCGGTATAGAGGTTAATGAAATTTTAACAAAAGCAAACGATAAACTTTGCGAAAACAATGAGGCTGGTATGTTTGTAACTGCTTGGATGGGTATTTTAGACTTCAATACAGGAGTTGTAAGTGTTGCTAATGCAGGGCATAATCCACCTCTTGTTAAACATTCTGACGGTAAGTTTGAATACTTTAAGGTAAAGCCTGGTATGGTGCTTGCAGGTATGGAGGGTATAAAATATCGTAAAAATGAACTTCAATTAATGCCTGGTGACCAAATTTATCTTTATACTGACGGAGTTACAGAGGCTACTGACAATAACAAGGAACTTTATGGTGAGGAAAGGCTCATTAATGTTCTTAATGGTACAAAGGAAACTGAAACAAAGAAAATTTGTGAACTTGTTAAAAAGGATATAGACTCCTTTGTTGGAGATGCACCGCAGTTTGATGATATTACAATGGTTTGTCTGAAGCTTAATTATATTGTAGGCGAAAGAAAAATTACAGTTAAGCCGAACAGAGAATCAATTAAAGCGGTTGGTGAATTTGCAGAAAATACAACCTTAAAATTGAATTTGCCACCTAAGATATCAAATAAAATTAACATTGTAATTGACGAGATATATTCTAATATAGTTAATTATAGTGGAGCAAAATATGCTGAGTTTTCATACGAGATTTGGGACGGCTCTTTGAATTTAATTTTCTCAGATGACGGAAAGGCTTATAACCCTATCGAAACAAAGGAGCCTGATATTACAGCTTCAGCAGAGGATAGGGAAATAGGTGGACTTGGAATATTTATGGTTAAAAAGTTTGTTGAAAATATGGAGTATAGCCGTATTGAGGATAAAAATGTTTTAAGTCTTAAAATACTTCTTAAATAATAGGCTTTAAATTCAATGAAACAAAAGGAGAGGGAACTGTGAGTGATGTTTTATACAGTAAGCATAGCTTGCCAATAGAGGGTGTAGCTAATATAAGATAGCTTGGTGGATATATTGGTGCAAATGAAAGAAGAATAAAGGATAATTTGTTGATTAGAAGCGGGCATTTGTCTAATGTTAATGAGGATAACCTAAAACTTTTATCTGAAAATTACAATATAAAGACTGTAATTGATTTCAGAACTGAGTTTGAAAGAGAACATAAACCCGATAAACATATTGAGGGTGCTAAAGAATTTTGGCTTCCTATTATAAGTCCTAATGAAGATATTGGAAAAATAAAGGGTACTGTTGAAAAGATGTATACTGATGAAAGCAAATTTCTGGATACTATAATAGGATTTGCAGAGAAAAAATCAGCTCTGACACTATATAAGGGTTTTCTCTCAAGTGAGGAGTCGCAAAAAGGGTTTTCTAAATTCTTTCAAATACTTCTTAACAATGCTGATGGAGCTGTTTTATGGCATTGCACACAGGGAAAGGACAGAACGGGGCTTGCTGCTTTTTGCATTGGGTGTTGATAGAGAGGTTATTTTAAATGACTATTTTCTTTCACTCGATTATTATAGTAAAGAGGTTTCCTATGTGGAAAATGAGGCTAGAAGAAGGGGTGCTGATGAAGAAACTATAAGAAATGCAAAATCTTTAATTGGAGTTGATAGGGAATATCTTGATAATGCCCTTAAATTTGCAGAGGAGGAATATGGGTCGATTATTTCTTATTTAAACAATCAGCTTGGTGTTTCAAATGAAGCTATAAAATTTCTTCAAAATAAATATTTAAAATGACAAGGAGAATTAAAATGAAAAATAAAATAAAAGGATTGCTCGAAATACTCTTGGTAGCATCTTTTTTATTTTCAGCAACAGCTTGCAGCTCAAATGTTTCAAGAATTGATGATGTTACAGAGGCTAATTTGAGTGCGGAAAACGGTGAATCTTCAGAAAAACAGTCTAGCAAAGAGGCTAGTGTTAAAAATACAGAAAATAAAAATGAAGTAACTTTAGAAAGGCAGTCTGTTGTAATTGACGGAGTTGTCAATGCAAGACAGCTTGGAGGATATATTGGTGCAGATGGAAAAAAGGTTAAGGAAAATCTGTTATTTAGAAGTGGTCAGCTTTCAGATATAACTGATGAAGGCATAAAGAGCATGACTGACGAATATGGAATAAATAGGGTGATTGACTTCCGTACCGAGGACGAAAGGACTTTAGCACCTGAAAAAGAGATTGCTGGCATAGAAAATACTTGGATTTCTGTTATAGAGCTTAGCTTTAATTCAGCAAGAAATAAGGATAAAGAGAATTTAGATAAAATTCAGCTTGTAATTGATTATGCAAAAAGTGGTCTTGCAGAAAGTATGTATAAAGATATTTTAACAAAAGAAAAAGGTCAAAAGGGCTATGCTCAGTTTTTTGAAATTCTGTTAAATAACAATGACGGTGCTGTTTTATGGCATTGTACGCAGGGAAAGGATAGGGCAGGCTTAGCCTCGGCTTTAGTTCTTTATACACTTGGTGTTGATGAAGAAACAATATTAAAGGATTTTGAGCTTTCTAATGAGGTTTATAAAAATAATATTGTTTATATGGAAAAAGAGGCTCGTGATAGAGGCTGTGATGAGGATACTGTTCAGAAGGTGGGGTACTTAACAGGAGTAAATCCTCAGTATTATATTGATGCCATTGAGGGAATAAAAGAGGAATATGGCTCGGTTGAAAAATATTTGAATGATGCACTTGGCGTTTCTGAAGATGATATTAAAAAATTGCGGGAGATGTATCTTGAGTAAAATAAGACTTAGAAGTTATAATTAATAAAATTTATTTAAAAGGAAATTTTAAAATGGAAGCTATAATTAAGGACGGAACATTGGTTATTAAGCTTAATGGAAGGGTTGATTCGGGAAATGCCCCAGAGGTTGAAGAACAGATTATGAAGGCTTGTGCTGATAATGAACATGAGAAGGTTATTCTTGATGCACAAGAGCTTGAATATATTTCAAGTGCCGGTCTGCGTGTTGTTCTTAAGCTAAAAAAGGCTGAAAATACTGCTGAAGTTTGCTATTGTGCCAGCAGTTAATAAGACAATCCCTGAGGAGGATGCTAAACGATATATTGGTATTGCAAGGCAGTCATTCTTCCCTAATATTGATAAATATATTGGTGCGATTAATTTCTGATTTTCGTCTTATGCTTGTTGAGGTGGTTTTAATATGGATAAAATATTATTTATTAACGCTTGCGTAAGAAAAACATCAAGGACTTTTGAGCTGGCAAAATGTGCTTTGGATTGTATTGAAGGTGATGTTAAAGATGTTAGGCTTGAATATGAGGATATTAAGCCACTTAATGAAAAAAGTCTTGCAGAAAGAGATAGTCTTATTGAAAAAGGAGATTTTTCAAATGAAATGTTTAATTTTGCAAGGGATTTTGCAGAGTCGGATATAATAGTTATAGCTGCTCCATATTGGGATTTGTCCTTTCCTTCTTTACTCAAAGTTTATTTTGAAAATATAACTGTGTGTGGCATAGCCTTCCGTTATTCCAACGGTATACCACAAGGACTTTGCAAAGCTAAAAGACTTATTTATATTACAAGTGCTGGTGGAAAGATTTATATTAATTCAGGCTTTGATTATGTTAAGGCACTTTCACAGGGCTTATACGGAATTAATGATGTTATTCTTTTTAAGGCTGAGGGTCTTGATGAGGATTTCTGTAATGTTAATGCGATAATAGATAAATGTAAAAGAGAAATTAGGGAAACACTTATTTCTATGTAAGAGGTCGGCTGTTTTTAAATATGTGAATAAAATAGTGTTTACAATGCTTTTAGATAATAATTGCTGCTCAAGGTTCATTAGGCTGTACGGATTTTGAACCTTATAATAAGAGGAGATGATATTAATGAATGTATTAAAAAAATCAATTTTGTCCCTAGTTGTTTTTAGCTTTGTATTTTCAAGCTCTGTTTATGCCCAAAATGTTGTATACTCCGAGAATGTGGCAGCTGAAATGGCAAATCCACAATATTGGCTTGATAAAACAAAAAATTCAGAAAAGGTTATTTTAAACCAAGCTGAAATTAAAAAATATAATGAAAAAACTATGAAACAGATGACCTCTATTGGTGCATTGTATAATCTTGATGAATTTCCAAAAACTGTTTCAGGTGATAAAATTAAAAATTATATAAATATTGATAATTTTAATTGGCAGGCTTTTGAGATTAATGGCAGTCAAATTGATGAGGCTTATATAAGCTCAATTAAGGATAACCTGAATTATGATGCTATTTCAGAGGAAAACACCGTTAGCTATGGCATTACTGTTAAAAGGTCTAATTTGGTAATGATGCCAAGCTTTGATGACTTTATTGCAACTCCAGCGCAGGATTTTGATAATATGCTTCAAATTACTGAGGTTTTATATAACGAGCCTGTTATTATTGTGCATAAGAGTAAGGACAGTAAATGGTGCTACTGTATATGTGAAGCATCAAGCGGTTGGCTGCCAAGTGAAAATATTGCATTATGCAGCGATGCTGATGAATGGAATAAGGCTAAGAGCCTTGACTCCTTCCTTGTCGTAACAGGCGATGACATATATCTTGAATATGATGCTACTAAGGCGAACAGAGAGTCCTCTGCATTTTCTTTCTCTATGGGTACAATTCTTCCTTTAGCTGATAGTGTTCCAGAAAAGGTGGAGGGAAGACTTCCAATTAATTGTTATGTTGTATATCTCCCTATTAGAAATGAATTAGGTATGCTTGAATATGAGTATAGGCTTGTTCCTATATCAAGAGATGTTAATGTTGGGTATTTGCCTTATACCACAGATAATGTTTTAAGGCTTGCCTTTAAAAAGCTTGGAAATGTTTATGGCTGGGGCGGAACCTTAGATTCTGATGACTGCTCAGGATATATAAGAAATTTATACAGATGCTTTGGCTTTAATTTCCCAAGAAATTCTAGTAAAATAGCTATTACTCCATTTAAGTATCAGGATATATCTGAGAAAACCGTTGACGAAAAAAAGAAAATTTTTGACAAGCTTCTTCCAGGCTCGTTGGTGTATATGAAGGGTCATATTATGATTTATTTAGGCAAGGAAAATGATATGTATTATGTTATCAACAGTATTGGTACATATATTAAGCCAAATGAAACTGAGATTACTCAGGTGCTTGGAGTAAATGTCAATACACTTGATGTAAAACGCTCTTCGGGTAAAACATGGCTTGAGGATATAGCATCAGTAAATCAGATTACAAAGTGATATAATGTCTACTGTATGACGGTTTCCTTAGCACCGTTAAAATCTGTCAAGCTATGGTATATAAATAGAGTTCTTCTAGCTTATAGGTTGTTTTTATGTTATTGTAGGAGGTAATGAAAATGAAAAAATGTTTGCGGTAGTTTTAGCTTGTGTAATGTTTTTTTGCTCATCAGTTGTGTATGCACAGGATAAAGCTAAGGTTAAGGTTGATGGAAAAGATGTTGAGCTAAGTAATGAAATTGTAGACGGCAGGGTTTTTGTATCTGTGCGAGAGCTTGCAGAGACTCTTGGTATTAATTTAGAATGGAATGGTGATAACAAAACCGTTGAAATGTCGCAGAATAAGGACGAAAAAACTTTAACGGGCAATTATACCGAGGAAATGAAGCTTCCTATAACATATGATTATGATGATATGGGTGCGTATTCTGTAAATCGTAAGGGTGATTATAAAAATTCACCATATTTTAATAATGTTGATTTTTACAACTCTAAGCCTACTGATAGTCTTTTGATTTTGCCTAAATTCAAAACTATTCAGCAAACCTCATGGTGGTCTTGCGGTGTGAGCAGTGTGGAAATGGTTTTGGCTTACTATGACAGACTTGGTGATTGGAATGAAAAAACTCTTGCTGATTTGAGAGATAATCACGAGGATATACACAAGGGTACTTGTACAGACCAAATTATTCAGATGTTTGAGGGAGTTGGCGGCTTTAAGCTTGAAACAACCTATGATTATAAGGATAATACTGATGCGATTAATACGGCTTTTATTAAGCAGCACATAAAGGACGGTATTCCGATTATCGTGGGCTGGAATGATTGGGGCGGTCATTGGCAGGTTATAATTGGCTATGATGATATGGGTACGGAATATGAAGGTGATGATGTCATTGTTGTTGCAGACTCCTTTGATACTACTGACCATAATCAGGACGGCTATGGAGTATATGGTGCAGAAAGATTTATTTATAACTTCACATTCTTTGATTTCTTTGGTGATGAGGGTCATATAAAGGATAAATGTTTTGTTGCAGCTGTGCCTGTTGATAATGAGTAGTGGTATACAAAAAACTGAGTCCTATGGTATTATTATGAATAAAAAAGCTTCTTAAAAATGTGAGGTTTGAATTATGATTAATGATTTTAGGATTTATGAGGAAGCTTCTAGGTGTTTACTTTGTAATTAGGATAAGTCTTAGGGCTTTATTAACTAGCTGTTTCTAAAAATCAGTTAATTGACTTACATATGAGGGATTTGTTTATGAAAAAAATTATGTTGAAAGCACAGCAAAATGAAATATCAAAGGGTTTTGAGTTTATCAGAACTGCCCTTTCAGAGATGAAGGTTGAAAAGAAAGAGATTGTTTTCACACTTCTGTCAGCAGAAGAGGTTTTGGCAAAGCTGATTGCAAATTGTTCCAGTGAAGAGGAAACGGTTAAGGTGTATGTTAAATCTCTACTTGGAAATATTACTATTCATATGAGCTGTAAAGGTGAAAGGTTTGAGCTTTCTGAGCTTCGGAGTGTTTTTGAATACACTGATGAAGATGATGCGGAAACAGAAGCTGTCATTCGCAGCCTGATGAATAAGGTTTTGGGCGATAATATTACCATAAGTAACAGGCACAATGTAAATATGGCTGATATTAGGGTAAGTACAACAAAATATCAACAGATAATCTATACTATATTTGCTTTGGTATTTGGTGTTATTATAGGATTTGTTATGAAATTTTTTGTTCCTAGCTTCGTAACAAATACTATTTCCCAAAACATTTTTTCATCAATATCGACTATGTTTTTAAATGCCTTGAAAATGATTGTTGGACCACTGGTTTTCTTTTCCATTGCATCGAGTATTGCTGATTTTGGTGATTTAAAGGCTCTGGGAAGAATAGCGAGTAAGGTTATTGGCTGTTATATTATAACCTCTGCTATTGCAATTATGATAGGATATTCAGTCTATCAGATTTTCCCTATTGGTGATACTGCATTAGTTGAAGCAATAACTGATGATGCTGCTACTACAATTGCAAAGGGTGAGGAATTAACATTATCAATAAGTGATACTATTGTTAATATTGTTCCAAGTGATTTTATTACCCCATTTTTAAGGGCTGATATGCTGCAAATTATTTTTATGGCGGCAATCCTTGGGATTGGGGCTTCAAAATTATCAGATAATGCTGTGGGAGTTAGAAAGGCAATAGTCAGCGCTAATGCCGTTTTCTCTAAGATAACAGCAATGATTATTTCTTTTATGCCTATTGCTGTGTTTTGCTCAATGGCTAAAATGGTAATAGGTATGGATATTAAAAATCTTATTAAGGTTGCAGCATGGGTTCCTCTATGTTACATAGGTTATATTTTTATGATTTTTGCTTATCTAATACTTATTTTGGTAGCGGGAAGATTAAATCCTCTTAAATTTATAAAAGGCTTTATGCCTGCTATGCTTACGCCTTATACTCTAAGCTCCAGCAATGCTGCAATGCCTACATCTATAAAGCAATGTGATGAGAAGCTTGGTATTGCAAAAAAAAGATATATTCCTTTTCCATTCCTCTTAGTGCAACGATTAATGTGGATGGAAGCTGTATTACTCAGATAATTAGTGCACTTTTTATGGCAAGGATTTTTGGTGTTTCTATGGCAGGTGGCACTATTTTAACTCTTTTTGTTGCTATACTAGCGCTGTCGATTGATGCTCCAGGTGTTCCAGGAGGCTGCTTGGTGTGTATTTCTATTCTGCTTCCTCAGATTGGAATTCCAGCTGAAGCAATCAGCTTGATTATGGGTATTTATGCTTTAGTAGGTATGGGGCAGACTTGCACCAATGTTACTGGTGATGCGACTGTAATAACATTGTGGCAAGAACAGAGGGAATGATAGATTTGGATAAATATAATTCAAATTAGGGTAAATATCATTATTAAAAAATAAACCTATTTTATTAAACTGTGTGGTACTGACTTAGGCTTATAAATATAAATAATTAGTTAAATATGCTATAATCGACAGCGATTGCTAAATAAAATTCTAATATGAAAGGAGTGTTTTAAAGCATGAACAAAAAGCCTGTGATACAACTTTTTAAGGAAGATGATATTCTAATACATGGTGGAAAAAGCTGTGCAGAAATGTATAAGCTTCTTTCTGGTAATGTTGCTCTATATCTTCACTATGGGGAGAAGGACGAATATCTTTTGGGGGTTGTTGGTGAGCAGAAATGTTTTGGGGAGGTATCCCTTCTTACAGGCAAACCAAGTCCTTACACTGTTGTTGCAATAAATGATGTTGCGGTTATGCGTATTAGTGCAGAGGATTTTGAAAGCTTTATAGCCAACAATCCGAAAAATGCTGCCGATATTATGAAAAATATGGCTAATCGTATTGTTTTACTTAATACAAATATTGATATGATATACGAGGAGCTGGCGGATAAGCTGAAAGAAGAAAAAAATAGTAAGTATTTAACCGAAAAAATTAAGCAGTATAAAATTTATGATATGACCTATTATACTGCAAAGTTTATGGACAAGGTATGATTTTTTGACGATAACGATAATTATAGTCAGAAAGAAAATAAGGAATTTATTCTCATCAGCTTTATAATTGAAAGCTGTTGGAGACAGATAATGGAGGTGCTTCTTATGAAAAAAATATTAGCATTATTAATTTTAGCTGTAATTTCTATATCAGCTATGAGTGTAACAGCAATGGCAGACGAAAAGGTTAAGCTGATTATTAATGGAGCAGAGGTGGACTTTTCGAATGACCAAGAGCCTGTTATACAAAATGGAAGAACTCTTGTGCCTTTTCGTGCTGCTTTTGAAAAAATGGGAGCAGAGGTAAAATGGTATGATGATATACGACTTTGTGAGGCAGAATACGGTGGAATGACCGTAGGTATAGCTATAGGCGACACAAAGGTACGCCTTGGCGAGGGTGCTGAAATTGAAAGTGATGTTCCTGCACAGATTATTAATGGCAGAACAATGGTGCCTTTAAGGATACTTTCAGAGAGTATAGGTGCAGAGGTTAATTGGGATGGTATAACAAGAACAATTACAGTTAATACTCCTAAGGTTACAGGAGAAGCCCCTGAAAGTGTAAATTATGATACAAATAGTGCAATAGCAGAGGGAAAGAGAAGAGTAGCATATCAGTATCCTGTTATTACAGACAATTACACAGGTGCTGCGGTTTTAAACAAAAATATTGTTTCGGATATTAGTGATGTAGCTATTGATGTAGCCAATACATCAGGAACTGAAAATACAGAGCTTAATATTACTTATTTTTTAGCACATAATTCAGGCGGCATTATTTCGGTGATTTATCTTATTAATGATGAAATAATTTATTATAATCATTATGGAATAATAAATGGTGCAAGAATTTCTGACGAAGAATATGCCATAGCGACAGGTGTAGATGATGTTGAAGCTGCTGATGAAAATGAAGCTTATAGCGTTGAAAAAATTGAGATAAGTAAAAATGGCTCTGACGGCTATGCTTGTATTAATGCAACAGTAAATTATCCTAAGCTTTTAATTGATAAGGATTTTGTGCCAAGCTTAAATACTCAGCTTGAAAATTCAGCAAAAAAAGCGGCAGAATCCTTTGTTGAAAGCTATCTTGATGATGCACTCAAAATATATGAAAATCCACCAACTCACCTTTTTGAAGTACCTTATAGCCTTTATGGTAATTGTGAGGTTGAAATTACAGATGAAAATATAGCCGTAATAAAGACAGAGTATTCCGAAGCAAAATATAATGAAGATTTGAATACCTACACAGATATTATCAAAATCAACCTTGATAACGGAGAGGTTATAGAATAGTATAAAACTATGAAGTGTATAATGTTAAAAGCAAAATGTAATTTGTTATGACATTATCATATTAAAATTAATGCATTTGCCGAAGTTATTAATAGACTTTATCCTTAATCCGTGAAACTCATTAACTCAATTTATGGCTTATACCTTATGAATACAGGGTGTAACACGTTTTCATTTTCCGTTTCTGTTTTCACCAAATGGGTGAAGATAAAAACATATGATTTTCTTATATTTTCTATACTTTTAACGCCTAATATAGTAAAATATAAGTATCAATCAATATATGAGGTGAATACTTATGAAAAAGCTTGTAATCAAATTTTCCAATGAAAGACTAATAACTCCAAGTGGATTATCTCTTGTGGGACAGATGCTTGGTAAAAGTAACTTCATTAAAAAGTGCAATAATATGAAAGTTGATGGCAAACGTTCCCAGAGCCAAATCAAAAATGGAGATATTCTTCTTTTTTACATCGGACTTCTTTGTCAGGGCAAGACTTCTTATGATGCTATCAATTAGATGTCTGATGATCTTGAGTATTACAAGCTTGCTCTTGGTATCACAAGAGCGATTCCATCTGCTGAGACATTACGTCAGCGTATGGATGAAATAGGGTCTTCGTTAAGAGAAGAAATCCTAAATGCAAATGTTGCTATGTTTAATACCTTCCATATTCAGCCTTCAGCATTAGAGTCCGAGTTGATTCCTTTGGATATTGATGTCACTCCTATGGACAATTCAAAAACACATAAGGAAGGAGTTTCACTTACATACAAAGGTTTTGATGGTTATGCACCAATAATGGCGTGCATTGGCACAGAGGGCTTTCTTGCAAATACAGAGCTACGTGAAGGAAGTCAGCATTGCCAGTGCAATACACCTGCATTTTTAAAGCAAACACTTCAACTAGGACATCAACTAACAGACAAACAACTATTGGTTCGTATGGATGCAGGTAATGATGCTACTGAAAATCTAGGCATACTTATCGAAGATGGTTCTTGGTTTATTGTAAAAAGAAATCTTCGAAGAGGCGAATCCAAAGAAGAATGGCTTGCCAAAGTAAAGGAATGCTGTAAGGATATCCGTAATCCTCGTGATGGTAAAACTGTTTACATTGGCTCTTCATAGAAGGATGTAGCTTATACAGATTCCGAAGGAGAAGCCAAAACCGTTACCATGCGTATTGTATATGAGGTAATTGAACGCACAATTGATAAAAATGGTCAGTTGCTTTTATTTCCTGATATTGAGTGCAATACCATATGGACAAATCTCGGCTGGAGTGATGATGATATCATAAAAGGGTATTATGCTCACGGAGAATGCGAACAATTCCACAGTGAAATCAAGACGGATATGGATGTTGAAAGACTTCCATCAGGCAAGATTAATACAAATGAGCTGGTTCTTGAATTAACTGTAATTGCGTATAATATTTTGCGACTTATAGGTCAGGAGTCACTAAAAAGCAAACAAGCTCCTAAAACAAAACATCACGTTAAAAGAAGACGTATCAGAACTGTTATAGGGAATCTGATTCAAGTCGCCGGACATATAATAACCCATGGGAGAAGGACTATCTTGGCAATTGGCTGCAGTAATGTGTGGCGTCATGCATTTATGGATGTTTATAATCGTTTTGCTCTAGCTTAAAAACACAAAACAGATAGAGGCTTATTAAAGTACGTCATTTTTGCCCTTATAAGCTGAAGATGGAAATAAATTTGACAACAAACGGGAATTGAGTACTTAAATTAGGTGTAAAGTATTGAACAACATCTATTCTAAGTAATTCCAGCAAAAAAAATAATTGAGTTTCACGGATTCATGTATGAAATAGAAGAAACATATGATGATGCTATTGCTTCTGAATATGTTGCAGCCGATAAAGGAATTTACGATTTTTTGAGGAAACATAGTTATGAATGTGAAAGCCTAGAGAAAAAAACAGGGGTTGAGGATATAAAATCTTATTTTTGCAATTAGTGATAGGGGGTATTTAAAATGGGTAAAAAGGAAATTGTTTTTTTGGAGCAAATAAAAAGCATTTTAGCGAAAGGAAATAATGCTGAAGTAAAGCAAGGAACGAAGGGTGAGTGGATTGTGTATGAGGTTCGTAAAAAGAAGACTGTTGTAAATTAAACCTTAATCCGTGAAGTTCATTTTGAAAATCACTATAACAATATCGTAATTGTGCGTATTTTCAGAGTGATTTTGTTAATTAATACTAATATCCATTTAAAAAATAGATATAATCCAATCTCTTCCTGTAATACTTTTTATCGTATCAGCAGAGATTGAACATATAACATCACAAAGTCTTTTAACAACATTTTCAAGAGTTTTAAACGCTTCGTTTTTGAATCCTTGTTTTCTGATTTCTTTCCAAATTTGTTCAATAGGATTCATTTCAGGTGTATATGGGGGTATAGATACTATGCGTATATTAGCTGGAACTTCTAATGTTTTCGATTTATGCCAGGCTGCTCCGTCGCAAACTAAAACTATTATGTCATTAGAATATTTTTCTGATAAATGTTTTAAAAACACATTCATACATACAGTATTACAATATGGCATCACAATAAAACAGCTTTCGCCAGTAAGTGGTTCTACAGCTCCAAAAACATAGCGATATTCCCGTATATGATGACAAGGTACTAATGGTCTTATTCCTTTCTTGCACCAACAATATTTTGGCTTGTTTATTCGTCCGAAGCCCGCTTCATCTTGAAACATTAATCTTACCATTTTTCCCTTGTTTTTACATTCCTCTTCCTTTACAGTAGTGTTAATTTTTTTGAGGAGTTTATCTCCTCGTCGCTTGCTTTCTTTGGATGTCGGCTCCTTGGCATGTAACCGTTTATCAACTCTTTTATCTATTATAGTTTTTCTTATTTTTTTGATTTCGTTTGCTTCTTCTTTGCTTATGGTATATGTCCTTGGCATTTTTATCACCTCTCTAATACTATCATACTTCATATATATAATTTTGTCTACTGTTTGAAAGCATAATAGTATAAAAACTTCACCTAATGGGTGAAAAAATCTTTATGCAAAAAACAGATATAAATCGCCCTAAATTAGCCACTTCTATAAACAAATCTCTATTTGAGTTTCACGGATTTGGGTTAAATATTAAAGGGTCGGACAAATTGGTGTTCGATAACAGCTAATAGGAGCTAAGATATAACTTTGATTTGTTATGTCTTGGCTCTTTTTTTTACATAATTACTTTAGTTTTTATATAAGTTATGCATATATATTATAAATCGACATTAAATTAAGACCTTTGGTTTATTGCTTTGGCTATAAAAGCAATATGAAGAAGTTTTATTTAGTGCCATACAAAAAAATATCTATTGACGATTAGCTATAAGGCAAAGGATACACACATAAGGTTTTTGTAGAATAAACAAAAATTTATGTGTAGTACCATTTTTTCCTTATACCTATTTTCGGTATTTCGGTTCAGGGGTACTTGTGCTCCTGAACTTTTTTTAATTCAGGGATGGTAAGGAGGGCAAGCCTAAAAAGTGGAGATAAGAAAAGGGTTTATAGTAGCAAATACGCACTTTCGAGCTTGTGTACTTGTGAAAAATGTGGTGATGTTTTTAGGAGAATAGCGTGGAATAATAGGGGTGTTCATTCTATTGTATGGAGATGCTGCACAAGGGTTCAAAAAGGCCCTAAGGCTTGTGATGCACCAACCATTAAGGAAGAAGATTTACAAAACGCAGTGGTTCAGGCAATAAATAAAGTGATTGGCGAAAAATCCACAGTAATTGAAAAAATCAAAGGCATTGTTGAAGATATGTTTACGGGAACGAGAAAAACAGCAAAAATACCGTTGATATGTTTGCTATGACGCAAAAAACAGCAAAAATGCCGTTGATATGTTCACTAGTACGCAAAATACCTTAAAGCATATAGAGCTTGTTATCCATAGTGTTTCCTCAAGCCACATCGAAACTGTCGTTCTGCTTAGTAAGAAAAGTGAGTAAACAAGCCATTTTTGAAAGGTTTTAGTCAAAATATAAACTGTGTTTTTGGGGTGCTATATTGGTTCGAGAGAACATTTTAGTACCCCCCTCAGACTGTCCGAAAACTAGACATATAAAAGAAAAACAGTTTCTAAATTAAGCTTATGTAATGATAGCATAGTTAAATGATGTTTTATAAAGAATTGCACATAAAAAACGAACGAAATACGCATAAAATGAGGATTTTATGATATAATAAAGATATTAAAATCTGCTAGGATGGTGATAAAAATGCCTTATATTAATGCTATGGATAGAAATCAAATGATGTTGCATTCTTTAGATGATTTTGTTGATAGAGAGAGCATTGCAAGACTAATAGATGCCTTTGTTGAGAGCTTAGATATAAGTCAATACAGATTTAATAAGTATTCAGAAGTTATACGATAAATGGAATGAATTGTTAAGAAAACACTGATTTAAGTTTATCAAAAATAATTTTATGGAAAAATCGGTTGTGCTTCAAGTTATTTTTTCTGCGAAAAACAACACTTAAGCACTGATTTTTCCATTGCTGTCGGCTAAAATTATTTTTGATTTTTGAATTAATCAGTGTTTCCTTAGAATAATTTTTTTGCATCAAGAAAAAAGTAAATTTACATTGAGGTGAAGGCTATGACGATAAGGTGGAGTTTTCCTAATAACGGTGGAGGACAGATAAGGGGTATTTCCGATGCAGGAATTGAAACATTTACAGGTACGGAAATGAAATCATTGGCAAGAGAAATTTGTCAAAATTCTTTAGATGCTGCAAACAAAACAGCAGATTGTAATGTTTATGTGCAATTTGAACGATACAAGATTAAAACAAGTGATATTCCTGGGTATGTAGAGTATAAGGATAAAATTAAAAAAGCTTTTTCTTATTGGTCGAAGAAAAGTAGTGAAAAAACAATCGCATATTTGAGACATGCTCAAAAATCTATTCAAGAACCATATTCTTATGTACTTAGAATTAGTGATTATAATACTACTGGCTTATTAGACCCTTTTGGTGAAAGCGATGAAGGTTGGAATTCGTTGATTAAAATTGATGGAGGTGCTACAAAGACAGGAGATAAGGCAGGAGCATTTGGTATCGGGAAAAATGCACCGTTTTGTAATTCTAATTATAGATTAGTATTTTATAGAACATTAAATACTGATGGGGAAATTGCAGCACAAGGAGTATCAAGGTTTATATCATTCCCTGATGATTTAGATGATACACGAAATACAATGACTACAGGAATTGGATATTATGGGAATCCTCAAGGTAATTTACCTGTACATAAGTTAAATGAACTTGATGAATTCTGTACTAGAACAAGTATAGGTACAGATGTGTTTGTTTATGGATTTAATGCGAGTTATATTTGGAGTGAAGATGTAATTTGCGAAGTACTCGACAATTTCTTGATGGCTATTTATAGGAAACAACTTTCTATTTCTGTTGGTAACAATAAAATAGATAAAAATACTTTACCGAGATATATAAAGGATTATCAAACAAAGGTAAAACAAGCCTATAGTTATTATAAAGTTCTTTCTAGTTCTGAAACCAAGGTGTTTACAAAGGATTTTCATGGATTAGGAGTGCTAAAGCTAAGTGTGCTTGTAAACGCACATGAAAAATTAAATAGAAAAATTCTTGTTACAAGAAGTAGCGGAATGAAATTATTTGCAATAGGTAATATTTCAAGGTTGATTTCTTTTTCGGGTATTCTTGAAATGCAAGGAAAAGAATTGAATGAGTATTTTAGAGAAATGGAAACTCCAGCACATGACAAGTGGGTGCCTGGAAGATATACTAAAAATCCAGAACAAGCAAAGGTATATCATGATGAGTTGAAACAATGGATAAGAGACACTGTTCTTAGTTTAGGTGAGTATTCAAGTGATGATGAGATAGAAGTTGAAGGTCTTGGTGGGGTTCTGCAAAAGGAATCATATTCATCAATTCAACAAGGTGGGGATAAAAAAGAAAGACTCCATGATTCTATTGGTGATATTATTATTCAAACAAGACCATCTTTGCAGACGAAGCCTAAAGGCTTATTCTATGGTACAGAAGGGCAAGGGAAATCTAATAGCAGAAATACTGATGGCACAATAGGTAAAGACGGATTTTCTACAACACGAAATCTTGATGGAACGAGACATAGGAAAAAAAGAGATTTACATAAGGGTATGCCTAATTCTGAAGGAAGAGATACTGTTCATGAACAATATAGCGGAAATATCAATCAACCGCTAAGAAATGTTCGTATTATTAAGCTTGGAAAAGGAAATTACCGTACATCATTTATTGTGCCTAAGGATATAAAAAAATGACATATTGAAATTGTTACAGTTGGGGAAAATGGTAAATCTAATAAGTTAAATATAAAAAGTGTTAGTGTAAGTACTGGTTGTAATAATGTTGCTAAAGATATAAGTGGAATTGGTTTTACTGAAATGAAAGGCAACACGAAAGTTACGGTCGAATTTTCACTTATTGATAATTATGATTATGCAATGGAGGTAAATGTATATGAACATAACTAAAAGATTATATGCATACCCCGTTTTATCTGAGGATAAGGATGACTATAATAAATCTATATTTGATGTGACAATAAATTATGAGGTACAAGGTGTTAATTTTATCAAATTTGTTTTTGATATTAATATGGATAATAAAGAAATTCAGAACCTTTTGATTTCTGGTAAAGCTGAATATGCTATTCATATTGAGTGTTCTACAACTGCCTATAGAACTATAATACATACTATTTCACAAAATGAGATATTTGAAATTCCTATTGGAAGGTTAAATGGTAAATTGGAAATTATTGTGTTGATTGTTGCAAAGGAAGACATAAAACAGTTTACTAATCAGGATTGGAATGAAGATTTTAAAGGCGTTTCATTTGATTTTTCTAAAGGTAATATTTTAGGATACAAAAATTTGCCACCAATGGATATAGTGAAGAACTATGAAGAATTATCTAATGCAAGTTCGATTTTTAGGGTTTACAAAAGAATAACAAATGAGATGAAGCCTATGGAAGTTAATATTGATTCATCGCAAATCAAAATTGGATTGGGTATTGATGAGTATAATATATATTCACGTTTTTGTAAGAGAACACAGTTTCAGCCTATTCTAAATTCGATGCTTGTTTTACCTGCTTTAGTTTATGTTTTTGAAGAATTAAGACAAGACTCGGGTATAGAGGCTAATTCAGAGAAAGCATGGTTTATTTCTTTGAATAATGAATATAGAAAGCGTGGAGTTAGTTTTATAGAAGAAATTGAAAATGAAGAAAAAACATCATTACAACTTGCCCAAGAAGCAATGGAATTGCCTTTGAATAATGCGTTGTCGATGCTATCAGAACTATTTGAAAATGAGGAAGAGGAGGAATTTTAGTATGAAATTGTATTTTATGAAAAAAGAAGCATTAGATACTCTAAAAGACAACCTCGACCTTGTTTATAATAAATACTATACGGATAGTGATAATAAATGGTTATGGAATGTATGTGGAGGCAATCCGTTTATAGAGTATAAAGATGTACCAGAATTTAGGTTATCAAACTTAAATGTTGGGAAGTCTATTGGTGAAATCGAATTAGAAAATTGCAAATTACTTTATATGAATCTTAAGTTTTTAAATGAATCACAAGCTAGTGATGAAAGATTGTGGGCTGGATTATGTCATTCTGTATTTTATGAATATGTAAGAAAAAGATGGGATTATCACAAATTGCAACCAAATACTCAAAAAGATGCAGTTTCTAACATAAAATCAAGGTTTTTCTTTTCGGGTGGTATTCGCTCAGGTTTATATAGAAACACTTTGTCAAAATGTTGGTGGGTAGGTAGAAATACATATGATATGTCAAATAAAAACCATTTTGAAAAGCTTGATATTATAGGTAGTAATGATATAAGTACAAAAATATCTGATATATTTTACAGTAACAATTTTTCGTCAAATCCTATAATTTTGGATGGAATTGTGGAAGGTATTAAATACTTTAACGATGAAGGTATACAACTTACTGTAAAAGAACATATAAGACCATCTCTACAACTTTTAAATGCCATAGGTGGTGGTGTAGTTCTTGATTGTTTAAGTAAAGAAGATATTTCAAATATATTTATCGAAAATATATATTCTATTATTCAAGGTGATGAGCAAGAGGTAGAATCAGATGATGCAGATTATACAGATGCAGAAGAAATTGGTATTGAAGAAGATGGACTAAATGAATTATATGTAGCATTGGGACATAAGGTTTATGTTCGTGTTGAAGAAACAGGAGCTGAAAAAGTAATCCGAGTTGATTATATTCAAGGAACAACAAAGTTCCCAGATTTGGCAAAAATTTTGCTTGGTAAAAAAGTGGGAGATGCAGTTTTTTATAAAAATAGTACATACATAATAAATAAAATTGGGTAATGGCTACGAAAGGTCTGTATTTTATTGGTAAGAAGAAAAAACAAAAGAATTATTAAAAAAGATTATAGATAGCTATATTCGATAGATGTGCCTATTGATGAATAGGCTGTATCTGACATAATGTGTAGTGCAGGTACTACTTCATTAGCTGTAGCCCTAAAATGGGCAAGTGTGTCTGTGTATATCTTTAAAATTACTACTCGGAAATATTTTTTAAGAAAGAATTAGTTTTAAATAGAGTCGGGAAAAGCATAAAAATCTTGAGCATTTATTAATATTTGAAAATGCTGTAAAGTGTAATAAATATGATATAGAAACCATTGTGTTCATTGTCTGGGTGAGGCACATTCTTCTCAGATAGGAGAAGCTGGAATATCTACACTGGCAAGATTTAACCGTATCTATTCTTTTATCAATCGGGTATGCCGTCTGTTTGATAAGGATTTGCACAAATTCAGCATATATGCAAAGTTTCTTAGTATGATGCTTCCAAAAGGCGGCTCTGAGAAAGTTTATATTGATGATAAAGTCCTTCTTTAATACTATAAGCTTGAAAAAGATTTTTATGGCAGCATAGAACTTGAACCTACCAAAGAAGGCTTTACTCCGATTACAGGTGAGGCGGGCAGGCGTGAAAAGAAGAAAGACCCTCTTAAAGTAATCATCGATAAAATCAATGAGAAATATGGTACAACATTCACGGAGATGGATAAGGTATTGCTTCAAATTGAGAATGACTATGCTGCACAGGATAAATGGAAAAGCTATGCCAAGAGCAATGATTTCAAGACATTTATGCTTCTGTTTGCAAAATATTTCTCCCAAATGGCAGTTGTTCGCTATGAGCAGAACGAAGATTTCTTTGTTAAAATGTTCTCTGCTCCTGAGATGATGAAACAGGTTATGGAGTCTATCGGCAGTGTTGTCTATGAGAAATTAAAGAAATAAAGATAAACTTATTTAGAAATAGATAGGCTTTCTTCATTAGTGGGTTGTGTTCTAGTTGAGCGAATCAAAGCAATAAAACTCATCTTTCTAGTATAAGAGGATTGTTCGAGTCTTATTAAAAATGAAATAAAGGTGAGTTTATACTAATATTCCGTTAAAAGGTATAATTAGCCTAGTACTAATCTTGTTTTAAAAAAGATCATTATTTATCTTCAAATGGATATAAAGCAAAAATGTTCAATTAGGGGGATATTCTTATGTTGTCAATGAAGAAGATTGATTTGATTAGAAAATATAAATTTGATTTAGATATGCCAATAAGAGTAATAAGTTATAAGCTAGATGTGTCACCTACAAGCGTGTATAAATATACGAAAATGAAAGATTTTAATCCAGAATTTCAGAAACTAAGAAAGAAAAGACAGAGAAAAGTAGAAAAATATGAACCGATTATAAGAGAATGGTTGCTTGAAGATAAGAACAGACATTATAAGCAAAGACATACAGCTAAGAGAGTGTATGATAGATTGAAGGAGATGTTTGATGATTTTGATGTATCTTATGTAACGATAGCAACATCATATAGAAAAATACGCTCAGAGGTTTATTATACACATAAAGAATATGCTCCGTTGAGATATTTGCCTGGAGAGGCTCAGTGCGATTTAGAAAATTGCATATTTGTTGAAAATGAGACAGAATATAAAGGTTATTACATCGTCTTATCGTTTCCTTATAGTAATATAGCATTTTGTCAGCTTCTTAAGTCTAAGAATATTCAATGTATTTTACAAGGTTTAAAGAATATATTTGAGCATATCGGTGGAGTTCCTAATCAGATTACATTTGACAATGAGAGTGCTATTGTAAAATGTATAGGAGAGAAGATAACGAAAAGAGTAGAAAACGATTTATTTCTAAGATTTAAGAATCATTATGATTTTAGAGCAGAATATTGTGCATCGTACTCACCCAATCAGAAAGGTCATGTTGAAGGTAAGGTTGGATATTTGAGAAGAAATTTATTTTGCCTATGCCTGTGATGGATGATATAGATGAGTATAATAAAATATTGCTTGAAAAATGTATGGAGTTACATAATAGAAAGCATCATAAAACGAAAACAAATATTATAGAATTATTTGAATATGATAAACAAGCGTTTTTACAGTTACCATCTGAGCCTTTTGAGGTGGCAACATATATTAAGAGAAAAGTTGATAAACAAGGTATAACAAGATTTAAGGGTAAAAATCAATATTATCTTGAGCCGAAATATGCAGGTAAGGTAGTTCAAGTTAAGCTTACATATAACAAGGTTTATTTTTATGATATGGAACTAAATCTAATAGCTAAATTTGATAGATTATATGGTGATAAAAATTATGTGGCAATCCATTGGGAAAATTGGTTGCCAACATTAATGAGAAAGCCTAATTCATTATTTCATTCAGGTCTGACTGATAAGTTTACAGATAAATTGAAGGAATATTTGTTTAAAGGAACATCAAAATTGAGAAGTGTATATATGAAAGCTTTGAATGAATTGATAAAAATTATGTCCTTGGATAAGGCTTTAGTGATTGCTGATTTGGCGGCTGAAAAATGTTTGATTGAATTAGAAGATATTATGGCTTTGG
>CABVAP010000016.1 GCA_902496345.1 uncultured Eubacteriales bacterium | reverse complement strand
GAATTTAAGTAGTTTTGATGCTGATGAAATAACATCTTCAAGGTTACATAAAAGTTCGTGCCTTGCTATAGCCTTTGGGTCAAACTCATTCCTTAGCCCACCACCATTATTCATATAAGGAGGGTTTGAAACAACAACATCAAAAGATGATTTTTGAAAGCAAACTTCATTTTCCTTATCAAATAAATTTTTAATGTCAGCATTAACAATTTTTATTTTATCCTGCAATGAATTTAATTCAACACTACGATTTGCCATTTCGACACTTTCCTTTTGAATATCTATAGCAGAATAATTTTCACCACCATAGCGTGCCTCAAGCAAAATAGGTATAATGCCTGTACCTGTTCCTAAATCAATGACTTTTTCGTTATTTTTAACTTTCGCAAATTCCGAAAGTAAAACAGCGTCAATTCCGAAACAAAATCTTTTTGGGTCTTGAATTATTTGATAATTTTTTCTGTGCAAATCATCAAGTCGCTCATTTTCATATACAACAACGTTATCTAAATCCATTAGTCTAAAATATCCTTTAACTTATCATTATCAATTTTTTCTTCTTTAACAACTTTTCTATTTAATATTTTTATTTCATCAACAGCAAAAACTGCAATTGTTGGTGACTCCTGTGGATTTTTTCTAACAGCAGCACGAACAGTTTGTCTAAGTACATTCACAGATAACACTTCTCCATCACCAGATGATGTACGGATAATGTCGCCCTCTCTAGGAAGATTTTTGTTAAGTTCTTCATACGTATCTTGTTCGTATTTAAGACAGCACATAAGTCTGCCACATATACCAGAAATTTTAGTAGGGTTAAGTGATAAGTTTTGGTCTTTAGCCATTTTTATAGAAACAGGAGTAAAATCACCTAAAAATGTAGCACAACATAATGTTCTACCACATATCCCTATACCATTAAGCATTTTAGCTTCATCACGAACGCCAATTTGACGAAGTTCAATTCTAGTTCTAAAAACAGAGGCAAGTTCTTTAACTAATTCTCTAAAGTCAACACGTCCGTCTGCTGTAAAATAGAAAATAATTTTATTCATATCAAATGTCAACTCAACATCTATGAGCTTCATACCAAGACCGTGTTTTTTTATTTTTTCAACACATATCCCAAAAGCGTCTTTTTCTTTTTGTTTGTTCTCTTGATTTTTTATTGAATCTTCTTCTGTAGCTACTCTGATAACTTTTTTAAGTGGTTGAACAACGCCATCTTCTTCAATCTCTCTGTTAGCTATTTCAACAGTACCATATTCGATACCCCTTGCTGTTTCAACAATAACCTCTGTACCCCTTTCAATTTTCATATTGTCCGGGTCAAAATAATATATCTTACCAACTTTTTTAAATCGTACACCAACTATTTCAATCATTTACCTTTTCTCCTTTAGTTTCAAAAATAAGTTTTCAATAGCCATATTAAAGTTTGCATTTTGACTTAACTGCCTTTTAGTTGTAGCAATTGCTCTTGCTCCATAAAAAAGCTGTTCTTCTGAAAACTCATTTAAAATCTCATTAAATAAATACTTCTTGTCTTTTTGAATTATAAATCTTTCATCACCAAAACATTTTAACATAATCATATCCCTGTAGCAAAGGTATAATATGTCAAGAACTGTACTTATATCATCTCTATATTTTTCAAACACTTCAACATCTAAAAATACATCAATAAAATCTTTATTCGGTAAATCCGTAATAAAGCGTATAATCATATTTCTTATTTCCATAAACTCATCAGATGATGCCATTTCAATAGCTTTTCCAATATTTCCCTGAGCGTAAGTAGAGTAAAGATAGGCATATTCTTCAGGAATTGATGTATTATACTTTATATAATTTTCAACTATTTCATTATCAAGTGGCCTAAGCTTAAATAAAACACACCTTGATAATACGGTGGGTAAAAAACTATTATGATTTTCAGACAACAAAATAAAAACAGCATAAGACGGAGGTTCTTCTATAGTTTTAAGCAAAGCATTTTGTGCTTGAACTGTCATAGTATCTGCTTTATCTATTATAAATATCTTGTAATCATATTTATACGGTTTTATTTCAACAATCTTTCCTATCTGTTCTCTTATGTCATCAACACCTATAGTTGCCCTTCCGTTTTCTGCCTTAACATATATAATATCTGTGTGATTTCCCTCATTGAAAGTTTTACAAGATACACATCTGTCACAGCTTCCAATATTTTCTTCAATCTCTACATTTTTATTATTTTCGCATTGAATAGCCTTAGCAAAAGCATTTCCAATAAGCTTTTTCCCTGAACCTTTAGGGGCGTCAATTATATAAGCGTGAGATATTTTATTATTAAAAATCATTGACTGAAAATTTTTGATAAGTTGCCTATTACCTTTTATATCACTAAAATTGTACATAAACTATACCTTATTTCCTAATTACATTAATAACTACAAATAGTACGAAACTTTATTTTTAGCATATTCAGCATATTCATTTTCAGGATTTAGATGAATAGCTTTAGTAAATAATTTATCTGCTTTTTCATACTGTTCCTTTTTAAAAGCCCTCGCCCCTCTGTTGTATAAAAAGTTTGACCTAAACTTTTTATTTACAATTTGTTTAACAATATGTGCAATACCAACGACAGAAACAAGACCACTTATTATTGTAAAAATAACTTCATTAATGAAAACACTTGTGATAAGTCCTAAAAGCCCAATAACTGCAATAATTGGGTTTATCATTATGTTTGCCCAAAGAAGATTATCGCCTTTTTCCCCATCTTTATATTTATCAAAAGAATATACCCTTGTTCTAATTTCTTTTCTTTGCATAGACCTAGGCTTTTTTCGTGGCTTTGGCACAGTAACGTTAGGTGGAAGTATTTTATATTCTGAAATCACATTATTTTTAAGCTTAAATAAAATATGAATATCATTTTTCAAATTCTGCAAATTAGCCGACCTTACCTCTTTTGATATACTCAAAATATAATATTCATTTTGTTCATAATGTTCAAGTGGCTGAATACTTATAAGATTAGATTTCTGACTATATCGAATTTTAGTTTTCAGGATATACCCTTTTGTATCAGTAACACCTGTTGTCTTTTCTGAAACAGACTCTTCATCAAGTGGTATATTAAACTTAATATGCCAATAAATAACATCTGTCGAATTTTTTATATCAATATGAATTTTATCTTTAAGTTTTGGCGAAGAAGTAACAACTTCAAAATATTTTTGGTTACTGCCATTTTCATCTGCCATATCGCACCTCCCAAAAACTATAAAAACACCTAAGGCAACACCTCATAATAAAAAAATTATATGGTGTTGCCTTATAAAATAAGCAAATCAAATATCGCTAATAGAACAAACCTAAAATAACATAAGCAATCGTTGACATAGCATTACTATCAGCTAATTATTCATATATATTACAAACTTTATCAGCAACTTTACAAAAAGCATTAACGATAACAGGGTCAAAGTCTTTTCCTGCTCTTTCTTCTATCATCTTTATAGCCTCTGTATTAGAGAAAGCACGTCTGTAAGGTCTACCTGTAATAAGTGCATCAAATACGTCAGTTATAGCGATAATCCTTGCTGAAATAGGAATTTCATCACCAGAAAGTCCATTAGGATAACCATAGCCGTCCCATTTTTCGTGGTGATTAAGGCAAACGTCCTTACAGCATTTTATATATTTATCTGACGCAGTGGTAAGGCATTTCTCGATAATCTTTGCCCCATTCAATGTATGTTTTTTCATAATTTCAAATTCATCATCAGTAAGCTGACTGTTTTTAAATAAAATATATTCTGGCACAAAAATTTTACCTATATCGCATAAAGGAGCTGCCGTCAAAATAAAGTTTGCACCAACAGAGTTAATCTCTGATGAATAAATTCCAGATTCAAGAAGTTCATCAATTAATATTTTAGTGATTTTTTTAATCTTGTCATAGTTTTTAAAGTTTTCAAAACTTCTAAACTCAATAACGTTTGCAAGCATTTCAATTGTTGCTTCCCATATATTCTCACTTCTGTTCATATTAAATGAAACAAGTTCTTCAAGCATATCTCTAACATTTTTCATTTTCATATGATTTTTAACCCTAGTTCTTACGATGTTAGGGTCAAAAGGCTTTGTGATAAAGTCAACAGCTCCAAGGTTAAGACCATACTCCTCTTCAGAATCAGCAGCTGTTATGAGAATAATAGGAATTAAAGACGCAATACCTGCGTCATTAAGAGTTTTTAAAACTTCAATTCCTGTCATTTCTGGCATAAGAATATCCAAAAGAACAAGAGATATTGTTGCAAGATTTTTATTTATAATATCCAATGCCTCTCGCCCATTTGATGCTTCAATTGTGTCATACTCATCTTTTAAAACATTAACAAGAACCTTTCTGTTAAATTCACTGTCATCAACAACAAGTATTCTTTGTCTAGCCATAAAACCGCCCCTTCCGATATTTGCATATCAAAAAAATTATAGAATTTTATAAAAAATTCAAATTATAAATAAATCGTTCGCTCAAAATATATCTATATTATAACATATCTTTCACAAAAATAAAGAAATATTTTTATATTTTTAAAAAAATATTATATAGAATAAATTTGACGTTTACTTGCATTTTCATCGTTTTGAAGATATTCATCGTAAGTTGTCTGTTTATCGATAAGACCATTATCTGTAAATTCCATAATTCTGTTAGCTGTTGTCTGTACAATCTGGTGGTCTTGAGATGAGAATAAAATAACACCATTAAATTTAATCATACCGTTATTTAATGCTGTAATTGACTCCATATCAAGGTGGTTTGTAGGCTCGTCCATAATGAGAATATTTGCACCGGAAATCATAAGTTTAGATATAAGGCATCTAACTTTTTCACCACCAGAAAGTACCTTAACTTTTTTAAGGGCCTCGTCACCAGAAAATAACATTCTTCCAAGGAAACCTCTTACATAAGTAACGTCTTTTTCTTCAGAATATTGCATAAGCCAATCAACAATATTGTAATTATTATCAAATTCAGCAGTATTATCTTTAGGGAAATAAGCGTTAGATGTTGTAACACCCCATTTAAAACTTCCGGAATCAGGCTCAAGTTCTCCTGCAAGAATTTTAAATAAAGTTGTCTTAGCAAGTTCGTTTGAGCCGACAAATGCAACTTTATCCCCATTGTTTATAATAAAAGAAATGTTATCAAGCACTTTAACACCGTCAATAGTTTTAGATAAATTTTCAACAGTAAGAACTTCGTTTCCAATTTCTCTATTAGGTTTAAAGTCTATATATGGATATTTTCTGCTTGACGGTCTAATCTCATCAAGTTCAATTTTTTCCAAAGCACGTTTTCTTGATGTTGCCTGTTTAGATTTAGATGCGTTTGCACTAAATCTCTGGATAAACTCTTGAAGTTCTTTTATTTTTTCTTCTTTCTTCCTGTTAGATTCTTTCATCTGTTTTATGAGAAGCTGACTAGATTCATACCAGAAATCGTAATTTCCGGCATACAACTGAATTTTAGAATAATCAATATCAGCAATCTGTGTACAAACTTTATTCAAGAAATATCTATCGTGAGATACTACAATTATAATATTTTCAAAGTTTATCAAAAATTCTTCAAGCCAGTTGATAGCTGCAAGGTCAAGGTGGTTTGTAGGTTCGTCAAGTAGTAAAACATCAGGATTTCCGAACAAAGCCTGTGCAAGAAGAACCTTAACTTTTTCCGGACCTGTAAGGTCTTTCATATATTTAAGATGAAGTTCTGTTTCAATTCCAAGACCATTTAAAAGAGTAGCAGCGTCAACCTCTGCGTCCCAGCCGTTCATATTAGCAAATTCATCTTCAAGCTCACTAGCTTTAATTCCGTCTTCCTCTGTAAAGTTCTCTTTTGCATAGATTTCTTCTTTTTCTTTCATTATCTGGTATAAACGTGCATTTCCCATTATAACAGTATCTAAAACGACATATTCATCATATTGGAAATGGTCCTGTTTAAGAAAAGAAATCCTTTCGCCAGGAGTTAAAGCGACCTCTCCTTTTGATGGTTCAAGTTCACCAGATAAAATCTTTAAAAAAGTTGATTTTCCGGCACCATTTGCTCCAATAAGACCATAACAGTTACCAGGTGTAAATTTTATATTAACATCTTCAAATAAAGCTCTCTTTCCAAGCCTTAAAGTTACATTATTTGCACTAATCATCATTAGCCTCCAAAAACTTTTTATTCTCGGGTTATATATTAACAAATTACAAATTATTTGTCAAATTATCTTCGACAATAAAATGCCCTGTAGACGGAATTTTGTTAGCCCTATAATATTCAATATTGTTTAGTGTACATTCTGTTGCAGGAACAAACTTTGACATAATGCTATTTTTCTTTAATGTAAATATCGCAACACCTTGTGTACTTTTTGTTGCTTTTACGTCAACCTCTGATGTGTTAAATAACATAGCCTTGTCATTATCTCGTATAGCGACAAAGTCAGTATCTTCTTTTATATGATATATTCCAACCAGCGGGAATTTATCAGAATAAGCATTTATAAGTTTTTTACGATTTACCTTTGTTGCATATCCGTTCATATCAACTTTAGCAAGTTTTCCGTTTTCAAATGCAAATAACATATATCCGGAATAGTCAGAAGTTGCCGTTATGTATATAATACTTTCGTCCTCTTCCATATCAAGTAAGTTTGAAAGGTAATCACCAAGACTACTAGCTTTACATTCAGATAAATCATAAATTTTTGCTTTATAAACGTTACATTTATTTGAAAACAAAAGCAAATCCATTTTGTTAGACGCTTCTGTTTCAATTATTATTTCATCATCTTCTTTTAATTTTTGAGTTGATGAAGAGCGTAAAGATGCCATTGTAATTTTTTTAAAGTAATTATGCTTTGTAAGGAAAAGTTTTACCGGATAATCTTGAATAAGGCTGTCTTCCGAAAATTCTTGTATATCTTCTTTGTAGACAATATCTGTCATTCTAGGCTTTCCATATTTTTTTGATATTTCCTTAAGTTCATCGCCTATAACTTCTTTTATAAGTTCGTCACTCTCTTTGAGTTCATCAAGTTTTTTGATTTCCTCGTCAAGTTTCTTTCTTTCATCAACCTTTGAAAGTAGATATTCTTTATTCAAATTTCTAAGTTTAATTTCTGCAATATATTCTGCCTGTACCTCATCAATACCAAATCCGGACATAAGATTAGGAATAACCATTTTGTCCTCTTCTGTATCACGGATTATCTTTATAGCCTTATCAATATCAAGCAAAATTTTAGCAAGACCAGATAAAAGGTGATATTTAGCACGTTTTTTATCAAGGTCAAACATAATTTGTCTTTTCATACATTGTATACGGAACTCAATCCATTCATCAAGAATTTGTTTAATTCCAATAACTTTAGGATTACCGTTTATAAGTATATTAAAGTTACAATTAAAGCTATCACAAAGTGTTGTCATATTAAATAACTTATGCATAATCATATCAGGGTCAGCATTTCGTTTAATATCAATTGCAATTCTAAGACCACTTAAATCAGTTTCATTTCTAACGTCATTAATTTCACGCAACTTATTTAATTTAACAAGACTAATAATTTTATCAATAATTGATTCGATATTCGTTGTATAAGGTATTTCGTAAATTTCAATAAGGCTATTTTTTTTGTCGTAACGATATTTAGCACGTACTTTAAAACTTCCTCTACCTGTATCATAAATCTTTTGAATTTCTTTTTCATCATAAATTAGCTCTCCACCTGTTGAAAAATCTGGAGCTTTAAGATATTTTTTTAAATCTATATCCGGATTTTTCATATATGCAATAGTAGCAGAGCATACTTCTTTAAGATTAAAGCCACATAAAGAACTAGCCATACCAACAGCTATACCAAGATTTGAAGTTACAAGTATATTAGGGAAAGTTGTTGGAAATAAAATAGGTTCTTTGAGAGAACCATCATAGTTATCAATAAAATCAACTGTGTCTTTATCTATATTTTTAAAAATTTCATTACATATACTGTCAAGTTTAACCTCTGTATATCTTGATGCTGCATATGCCATATCTCTAGAATATTGTTTACCAAAGTTACCTTTTGAATCTATAAATGGGTGCAAAATAGCCGAATTACCTTTCGTAAGTCGAACAAGCGTTTCATATATAGCAGAATCACCGTGAGGATTTAACTTCATTGTTTGCCCTACAACGTTTGTTGATTTTGTTCTTGCAGAATTAAGAAGACCCATTTTATACATAGTGTAGAGTAATTTTCTGTGAGCAGGCTTAAAACCGTCAATTTCAGGTATTGCTCTGGAAACAATAACACTCATAGTGTACGGCATATAGTTAAGTTCAAGGGTATCCGTTATATTCTGTTCAATTATATTCATATCTTTAGCCATAAAAACTCTCCTAACTCATTTCACTCAAATCAATGTATTTATAACCAAACTTTTCAATAAAATCTTTTCTTCCTTGTAGGTTGTCACCAAGCAATAAATCGAACATTATTTGAGTTTTTTCAACGTCTTCCGGTAAAACAAGAATAAGTTTTCTTGTTTCAGGGTTCATAGTTGTTTGCCACATCATTTCCGGTTCATTTTCACCAAGACCTTTAGAACGTTGTATCGTATATTTACCCTTAATTTTCTTTAAAATGTCAACTTTTTCTTTTTCGGAATATGCAAAATAAGTTTTTTTACCGCTGTTTATTTCATAAAGTGGTGACTCGGCGATATAGACCTTTCTTTCTTTTATAAGAGTTGGTGCAAGTCTATACAACATAGTAAGAAGTAATGCCCTAATCTGAAAACCGTCAACATCAGCATCTGTACATATAATAATTTTGCTCCACTTAAGCTGTTCAAGGTCAAAAGAGTTCAAATCCTTATTATGTTTAGATTTTATTTCAACGCCACAGCCAATAACCCTAAGCAAATCAATTATAATATCGCTTTTAAAAATCTTATCATAGTTTGCCTTTAAACAGTTAAGAATTTTACCTCGTATAGGCATAATTCCTTGAAACTCTGCATCTCTACCAAGCATACAAGAACCAAGAGCAGAATCACCCTCGACTATATAAAGTTCACGTCTTGAAACGTCTTTAGTTCGGCAATTTACAAACTTTTCAACACGGTTGTTCATATCAATATTTCCGATAAGTTTTTTCTTTATATTTATCCTTGTCTTTTCAGCAGTTTCCCTACTTCTTTTGTTTACAATAACTTGATTAGCTATTTTATCGGCTTCGGCTTTATTTTCGATAAAATATATTTCAAGTTGCTTTTTCAAATAATCAGTTATAGCCTCTTGTATAAACTTATTTGTTATTGATTTTTTTGTTTGATTTTCATAACTGGTTATTGTTGAAAAAGAATTTATAATAAGAACAAGACTATCTTCAATATCAGAATATACAATCTTTTTTTCGTCCTTTTTGTACATCTCGTTGTTTTTCAAATAATTATCAATAGCGTAAACAAAAGCTGAACGAACAGCTTTATCCGGTGAACCACCATATTCAAGATAACTTGAATTGTGATAGTATTCAACTACATTTTTCTCATTATCAAAACAAAAAGCAATTTCAAATTTAAGTTTATATTCCGGTTTATCTTCCCTATCACGACCTCTTGTTTCTGACTCATAATATTGAATATCTGTAAGAGAAGTATCTCCAACGATTTCCGATATATAGTCTTTTATTCCATTTTCGTAACAATAAGTAAATTTTTCGTCACTTTCTTCGTCATATAATTCAAATGTAAGTCCCTTATTTACAATAGACTGTCTTTTTAAAACATCTTGATAATACGAAAGAGGTATATTTATATCAGTAAAGACATCTCTGTCAGGCTTCCAATATATGTATGTCCCTGTTTGAGTAATGTCTGTTTTTTCTTTTTTAAGACCACCTACATTTTCGCCCTTTTCAAAATTAACAGAATATTTATATCCGTCACGAATAACAACAACATTCATAAATTCAGAGCTATACTGTGTTGAACAAAGACCAAGACCATTAAGACCAAGACTAAACTCATAATTTTCACCGGAATTATTAAGATATTTTCCTCCGGCATAAAGTTCACAAAAAAGAAGTTCCCAGTTGTACCTTTCTTCTTTCTGGTTATAATCAACGGGGATACCTCTACCATAATCTTTTATAGTAATAGACAAATCACTATGTCTAGTAATTTTAATTTTATTTCCAAAACCTTCTCTTGCCTCATCTATAGAGTTGGAAAGTATCTCAAAAACAGAGTGTTGACAACCTTCAAGTCCGTCAGAACCAAATATAACAGCTGGTCTTAAACGAACTCTGTCTGCACCTTTTAGCGATGTAATACTTTCGTTATCATAGGATATTTTTCCTTTATCCTCCAAAATTAACACCTCCGAGGGAATTACCCTTGTAAAAATTCCCTTATATCTTATATTAATTTATTTGTATTTGTCAAGAAAAAATGTTCTGTTTTTTCTTTTTGGAAGTTTTAGGGTTGAATATGTTTTAAAAATGTTGTATACTAGATAAATGTAGGTACGACTATAGGAAATTTTATATATCTGTAGTCAAAAGTGTTTTCAAAGCACTTAAATTTTAATTAAAAAGAAAAGGAGATTATTATGTTAGACTTTTGGGTTATACTTGCATTCGGCATATACTTGTGTTTTATGCTTGGTATAGGTTTTTTCTTCTCAAGAAAATCAAAGGACGTATCAGACTATTTTTTAGGTGGTCGTCAAATGGGGAGCTGGGTTACTGCACTTTCTGCACAAGCGTCTGATATGAGCAGTTGGCTTTTAATGGGGTTACCCGGTGCAATTTATTTAAGTGGTTTAGGTTCTGCGTGGATAGCAATAGGTCTTACAATCGGTACATATTTAAACTGGAAGATTGTTGCTGCAAGATTAAGAAAATATTCTTATGCAACAGGTGATGCTATAACAATTCCACAATTTCTTCAAAATCGCTTTGACACAGGTTCATCAATTATAAGATTAATCTGTGCTATAATCATATTCGTATTTTTCCTTGTATATACTGCATCAGGTTTTAATGCAGCAGCAAAACTTATAAACAACGTTTTTGGTCTTGACTATACAATCGGTCTTACAATTGGTGTTGTAATTATTTTGGCATATACTTTTCTTGGTGGTTATTTTGCCGTTGTTTGGACAGACTTTTTCCAAGGGCTTCTTATGTTCTTTGCATTACTCATTGTTCCAATAGTTGCATTTTGTTCAATTGAAAATGCGTCATTTGATATGATTAGAGAGATGTCACCTAGTGAATCATATTGGTCATTAACAGAATCAACTTCTATAGTTGATATAATATCAAATTTAGGTTGGGGGCTTGGTTACTTTGGTATGCCACATATTCTTGTACGCTTTATGTCAATAAAGAGTAGTGATTTAATCAAAAAATCAAGAATTATCGCTATGGTATGGGTTATATTGAGTTTTATCGGTTCTGTAGGTGTTGCACTTATCGGTTACGCTTACCTTGAACAGCACGGCATTACTTTAAAGGGTGCTGACTCTGAAACTATATTTATGGTATTAGTAAAAATGGTTGCTCCTGGATTTTTAGCCGGAATACTTCTCTGTGCAATTGTATCGGCTATTATGTCTACATCTGACTCACAACTTCTTGTATCAGCTTCGGCTGTATCAAACGATTTTTACAAAGTTGTATTCAGAAAAAATGCAACAAACAAAGAACTTCTTTTAGTTAGTAAAATTGCTGTTTTGGTAATCGGCGTTATTGCTTACATAATTGCGTTAGACCCTAATAATACTGTTATGTCATTAGTTTCCTATGCTTGGGCAGGCTTTGGAGCAGCTTTCGGACCTGTAATCTTGTTTGCGTTGATGTGGAAACGTATGACTATGTCTGGAGCTGTTGCTGGTATGCTTTCAGGTGGTATTTGTGTCGTTGTATGGAACGCATTTCTTGCAGAATCAACAGGTCTTTACGAACTTGTTCCAGCTTTCATACTCTCTTCTGTTATGATTGTTATTGTTTCTCTCTTAAGCAAAAAACCATCACAACAAATAGTTGACACATTTGAAAGTATTAAAGATTTAAAAATCTAATTTTATATAGCAGAAAGAGTTGTCGTATGACAACTCTTTTTATTTTAGTTTAAAAGCTATTTTAAACCAGATTATATAAAATAACCTTTGCCCTTCATATTTAAATTTGTTGCAACAAAAAAGGAGTCATCACAGCCGATAACTCCCATCTAATTTTAATTAAAATTTATTTTCCAAAGAACAAAAATCCTTTTTTCTTATAAGGTTCACTTTCAATAGATACAAAAGTATAACCTGTTTCACCAATAACCTCTTTGGCTTTTTCTTCATCAATTTCGTTTTCAGATATAATAACTGTTTCACCTTTGCTATGAGATGACGTTACTTTTTTTACATCGAAATTTTTTCTTATAGCCTCATTCACGTGTGCTTCACACATACCACAAGCCATACCATCAATTTTTAAAGTTGTCTTTACCATACCAATTATCTCCTTTTGCAAAAATAGATAGATGTATTTTTTGTTGTATATATATAATTAAATTATAGAATTAATTATATTTTTTATGCACTATATCTTTTATTTTAATAGTTGGTTATTGTTTTAACAAATCACTTATCAAAATTCACTTTAATTCAAGAATAATTTCTATCTTTTTTGGTTCCATTGGATACACACCTACGCATTCAACAAAAAAATCGTAATTAATAATCATTATCCATTAATATTTATTATAATTTGCATAATTCCACCGACCAGATACAAATTATATCTCAAAAATCAAGCAAATCTAACTAAGTTAGCTCTAGCTAATATATGCAATCTTAACATTTATTTTTTTATTTGTCAATATTTTTCGTAAAAATTTTTTTAGCAAAAATTCATTGTTTTGTATTTACAAAACAATTAAAAAGTGTTACTATATTTATGCAAAGAAAAATTAAGTCGATTTTTGTAGAGTGTAATGTTAAAGATTTGACATATATATTCTCCGACTTCTTCTTTTAGCAAATTTAATTTAATAATATGATGATATGACTATGGAGGTATGTAAAATGCAACAGCATCAAGATGAAGCGTGGAATGGCTTTTCTGGCAGACTTTGGAAAGAAGAAATCAATGTCCGCGACTTTATTCAAAACAACTATACTGAATACACTGGAGATTCTAGCTTCTTAGAGGGTCCTACTTCTGCAACTGATAAACTTTGGGATAAACTTCAAGCATTACAAAAAGAAGCTCGTGCTAAAGGCGGCGTTCTTGATATGGACACTGACATCGTAGCTTCTCTTACATCTCACGGTGCAGGTTACCTTGATAAAGATTTAGAAAAAATCGTTGGTTTACAAACTGACAAACCTTTAAAAAGAGCATTTATGCCTTATGGTGGTATTAAAATGGCAGAACAATCTTGCCAGATGTATGGTTATGAACCAAGCAAAGAACTTCATAAAATCTTTACTGATTACCACAAAACTCACAACCAAGCTGTTTTTGATGCATATACACCAGAAATGAAAGCTGCAAGACACAGCAAAATCCTTACTGGTCTTCCTGATACTTATGGTAGAGGACGTATCGTAGGTGATTACCGTCGTGTTGCTCTTTATGGTATTGACTACCTTATCGCAATGAAAGAAGAAGATTTCGCTAACTGTGGTTGCGGAACTATGACTGATGATGTTATCAGATTACGTGAAGAAATCGCTGAACAAATCCGTGCATTAAAAGGTATCAAAGCTATGGCTGAAATCTATGGTTATGATATTTCTGCTCCTGCTAAAAATGCTCAGGAAGCTGTTCAATGGCTCTACTTCGGTTACCTTGCTGCTATCAAAACTCAGAACGGTGCTGCTATGAGTGTTGGTAGAGTTTCAACTTTCCTTGATATTTATATCGAAAGAGATTTAAAAAATGGTACTATAACTGAAATCGAAGCTCAAGAATTAATTGACCATTTCGTTATGAAATGTCGTATGGTTAAATTCGCAAGAATTGAATCTTACAACCAGTTATTCTCTGGTGACCCTGTTTGGGCAACATTAGAAGTTGGTGGTCTTGGTCAAGACGGTCGTTCAATGGTTACTAAAAACGATTTCCGTTTCTTACACACTCTTGAAAATATGGGACCAGCTCCAGAACCAAACTTAACTGTTTTATATTCTTCAAGACTTCCAGAAAGCTTCAGAAAATACATTGCTGAAATTTCTATCAAAACAAGTTCTATCCAGTACGAAAACGATGACGTTATGCGTCCTGTTTGGGGTGACGATTACTCAATTTGTTGTTGTGTATCTGCTACTCAGACTGGTAAAGAAATGCAGTTCTTCGGTGCTAGAGCAAACCTTGCTAAATGTTTACTTTACGCTATCAATGGTGGTATCGATGAAAAGAACTTCCACCAGATTGGACCAGATTACAGACCAATCACATCTGAATATCTTGACTATGACGAAGTTATGGTTAAATATGATAAAATGCTTGACTGGCTTGCAGATTTATATGTAAATACTCTTAACCTTATCCAGTATATGCACGATAAATACTACTATGAAGCAGCTGAAATGGCATTAATCGATACTGATGTACGTCGTACATTCGCAACTGGTATCGCTGGTTTCTCTCACGTTGTTGACTCACTTTCTGCTATTAAATATGCAAAAGTTAAAACTGTTAGAAACGAAGAAGGCCTTGTTGTTGATTACGAAGTTGAAGGCGACTTCCCAAGATACGGTAATGATGATGACAGAGCTGATGATATTGCTGTATGGTTACTTAAAACTTTCCTTGCAAAAATCAAAAAACATCACACATATCGTGATTCAGAACCTACAACTTCTATCCTTACAATTACTTCAAATGTAGTTTATGGTAAAGCTACTGGTTCTCTTCCTGACGGAAGAAAAGCCGGTGAACCTTTATCTCCAGGTGCAAACCCAAGCTACGGTGCAGAAAACAGTGGTCTTTTAGCATCTCTTAACTCTGTTGCTAAATTACCTTACGAATGGGCATTAGACGGTATTTCAAATACTCAGACAATCAACCCAGACGCTTTAGGTCATAGCGAAGACGAAAGAGTTAAAAATATGGTTCAGGTACTTGACGGTTACTTTGACCAAGGTGCTCACCACCTTAACGTAAACGTATTCGGTACTGAAAAACTTATCGATGCTATGGAACACCCAGAAAAAGAAGAATATGCTAACTTCACAATCAGAGTTTCTGGTTATGCTGTTAAATTCATCGACCTTACTAAAGAACAACAGATGGACGTTATCTCAAGAACTTGCCATAAGGTAATGTAATTGTTATGAATACTAGTGCCTATGTTCATTCAATCGAAACATTTGGGTTAGTTGATGGTCCCGGTGTTAGATTTATAGTGTTCTTGTCCGGTTGTCCTATGAGATGTAACTTTTGTCATAATCCTGATACTTGGAATATGCAATCTGGTACATTGACTCCAGCCGATGAGCTTTTAAAAAAAGCATTACGATATAAAAACTATTGGGGCGACGACGGTGGTATTACTGTAAGTGGTGGCGAACCTCTTTTACAAATTGATTTCTTAATTGAATTTTTTAAAGAGGCTAAAAAACAAGGTGTTCATACTACTATTGATACATCTGGAAACCCATTTACGAAAGAAGAACCTTTTTTCTCAAAGTTTCAAGAACTTATGAAGTATACAGACTTGTTGCTCCTCGATATAAAACATATTGACGATGATGAACATTTCAAAATAACTAAACAGACTAATAAAAATATCCTTGAGTTGGCAAGATATTTGTCCGATATTAAAAAGCCTGTGTGGATAAGACACGTTCTTGTCCCTGGTTATAGTGATAATGATGAGTATTTGAAAAAATTGAACGATTTTATTCAAACACTTGAGAACGTCGAAAAAGTCGAAGTTCTCCCCTACCACTCTTTAGGTGTATCTAAATACGAAAAACTTGGAATTGATTACGAATTAAAAGACGTAAAACCTCCAACGCCGGAACGTATTGAAAATGCCAATAAGTTACTTCATACATCGGAATATAATAAATAAGTTTTATAGAAAGACTACCGTATTTTTACGGTAGTCTTTTTTGTGTAAATATTTTTAATTGTTTTTATAGACTATTTTTTTTCTATATGATATAATTAGCTTGTAGATATTTTATAAGCATATTGATTAATGGTAGTTTAGTAGCGTAATATTAAACTTTTTTTACAAGTGTAAGTAAACCATAGGTAACTTATGTAGAAATATATTATACAAAGTATTTATTCAAGAGGTATATTATGTCACAATTAAATTTTATTGCAACAACAACGTTCGGGTTAGAGGCCTCTGTTAAAAGGGAAATTCTAAACCTAGGATTTGAAAATATTTCAGTAAGCGACGGTATGGTCTGTTTTTCCGGAGATGAATCAGCTATTCCAAAAGCAAATATAAACTTAAGGTGTTCTGATAGAGTTCTCCTCGTTATGGGACAGTTTAAGGCATTTTCGTTTGATGAATTGTTTGAAAAAACAAAGGCTTTAAATTGGTCAGACTGGATTCCAAAAGACGGAAATTTTATTATAACCGGTAAATCAATAAAATCTCAATTATATAGCGTGCCGGATTGTCAATCTATAGTTGAAAAAGCAATTGTTGAAAATCTAAAGAAAAAATATAAGGTAAATTGGTTTGAAAAGACCGGAGCTAAATATAAAGTTCAAGTGGCTATTTTAAAAGATGTTGTAACATTGACGATAGACACAACAGGTCCTTCACTTCATAAAAGAGGTTATCGTGATTCTGCTGTAATCGCCCCTTTAAAAGAAACACTTGCCGCAGCGTTAATTGAACTCAGTTTCTGGAAAAGGGATAGAATTTTACTTGACCCTACTTGTGGTTCAGGAACAATACCTATTGAGGCAGCTATGATTGCAAAAAAAATTCCAGCCGGATTGTCAAGAAAATTTGTATCGGAAGAATGGGAAAATATCCCTAAAGAGTACTGGAAAAATGCAAGAAGTGAAGCATACAGCGTGATAGATACAGACTTTACGCCTGAAATTTACGCATCAGATATTGACCCAAAAGCAATAGAAATTGCAAAACATAATGCAATAAATGCGGGTGTAGATGATTGTATACGTTTTGAGGTAAAACCTTTAAAAGAGATAAAGTTGAAAAAGGATTATGGTGTATGTATCTGTAACCCGCCGTATGCCGAAAGAATGGGCGAATTAAAAGAAGTTGAAGCGTTATATCGTGATATGGGAAACATATTCCGAAAAAATAAAACTTGGTCTTTTTATGCAATAACATCTCACGAAGAATTTGAAAGATTATACGGAAGAAAAGCCGATAAAAAAAGAAAGCTCTTTAACGGTAACGTAAAAATAGACTATTATCAATATTATGGTGAAAGACCACCAAGACAAAATAAATAATATATAAACACAAGAGAGAAAAGGAAGCGTAAAGAAATGTCATTAGTAAATCAACACGGCGGTGACTTAGAATTAATTGAAAGAAAATATCATATTCCAAAAGATGAACTTATAAACTTTAGTGGAAACGTAAACCCACTTGGTATAGCTGATAGCATAAAAAAAGCAATTATTGACAATATAGATTGTTTGTGCCGTTATCCAGATGTAAGTTACCTTGAATTACGAACAAATATATCTAAATATACAGGCGTAGACAAGGATTTTATAATTGCCGGAAACGGTGCGACTGAGCTTATAAGTTTATTTATAAAAGTTGTATCTGCAAAGAATGCCGTTATTATCTCCCCTTCTTATTCAGAATATGAAAGAGAAATCAAATTAAACAATGGCAAAGTGTCTTTGTATCCATTAAAGGAAGAAAATGACTTTAATTTGATTACCTGTGAATTTTTATCCAGCATATCCAGCAAAACAGATATGATTGTTTTATGTAATCCAAATAATCCAACAGGTACAGCCGTAGATACTGATGACCTTAAAAAGATACTTGAATATAGCAAGAAAAACAACATATATGTTATGATAGATGAAACATATATGGAGTTTAATGATTGTATAGATAAATATTCAGCTGTATCTCTAGTTAAAGACTTTGATAACCTTTTCATAATAAGAGGAACATCAAAATTCTTTGCCGCTCCCGGATTACGTTTGGGATATGGCTTATGTTCAAATAAAGATATTCTAGATAGTATCAATTCAAAAAAAGACCCTTGGTCTGTAAATATTTTTGCGTCAGTAGCCGGTGAAGTTATGTTTACTGACAAAGAATATATAAGTAAAACAAAAAAACTTATTTCAAATGAAAGAACCAAAATTTTAAATGAGTTAAAAAAATGGAAAAATATCAAAGTTTATGATACAAAATCAAACTTTATATTAATAAAAATATTAAACAGCAACATTACTTCAAGTTTTGTATTTGAAAAACTTATCGCAAAAAAAATGATTATACGTGACGCATCGAATTTTGCATTTCTTGGTGATGAGTATTTGCGTTTCTGTATATTATTACCTGAGCAAAACAAAATGCTCCTTGATAACCTCTATGAAATTATCGAGAGCAATTAAATATATTAAAGTTTAAAGTGTAAATTATGGAGGAACATTATGGAAAATCAAGTTGAAGAAAAACATATTGCAGAAGGTGAAGTTGATAGCAAACCTTTTACAATGTATGAAGCAATTCAAGAATCAAAAAGATGTCTTAACTGTAAAAAACCTATGTGTAAAACTGGTTGCCCTATTGAAAATGATATTCCGGATTTCATCAACCAACTTTCAAAAGGAAATCTTGGTGAAGCCAGAGCAATCCTTGCAAAGAAAACAAATCTTCCAGCTGTATGTGGACGTGTTTGCCCTCACGAAAAACAGTGCGAGGGTCATTGTATAATGGGCAAAAAGAACGCCCCTATTAGGATTGGTAAACTTGAACAGTTTGTCGCTGATTTTGATGCCGATATGAATTTAACAAGAGAAAATATCCCACCAAAAACAAGAGGAAAAGTTGCTGTAATAGGTTCCGGTCCTGCCGGTCTTACAGTAGCCGGTGACCTTGCATTACAGGGTTTCAGTGTTGTTGTTTACGAATCAGAAAATGAACCTGGTGGAATACTTTTGTATGGTATACCACAATTCAGACTTCCTAAAGATGTCGTAAGACGTGAAACAAAGAGAATAGAAGAATTGGGCGTTCACTTTATCAATAATTGTATAGTTGGACAGGATATTACAATAGACCAAATCTTTGAAAGAGGATTTGACGCAATTTTCATCGGAACAGGTACAGCTCTTGCGAAAGAGTTAAATATCCCAGGTAAAGACCTTGCCGGTGTTGTACAATCAAATTATTTTCTAAGAATGGTTTCATTATACAATGACGGAAAATTAAGCAAACAGGAAGTTTCTGTTAAAGAGGGCGATAACGTTCTTGTAATAGGTGCAGGAAACGTTGCAATGGACGCATCAAGAACAGCACTTAGAATGGGAGCTAAAAACGTTACTGTATTGTATAGAAGTACAATTGACACAATTTCAGCATCAAAAATAGAGTATGACGGTGCTGTTAGTGACGGTGTAAAATTTATGTGGGAAACATCTCCACTTGAGTATGTTGGACAAGACGGAAAAATAGTCGGTTTAAAAGCAAATAGCAACGGTAGTGAAATAATAATACCTGCTGATAAAGTATTGCTTGCAATCGGTTCAAAACCAGCAAGAAGAATTATATCAACAACTAAAGGTATAGATGTAAATGAAGCCGGCTATGTTATCACAAAAGAACGTCCTTACGGTATGACAACATTAAAAGGTGTATTTGCAGGCGGTGACGTAGTTCATCAGCCGGCAACTGTTGTTCTTGCTATGAAAGAGGCTAAAAAAGTTGTTGCGGGCATATCATCTTATGTAGACGCTAAAAAACTTCTTGAAGACTAAAAATACATTTTCTCTTTAAAAAAATCCCTTGAATAAAATCAAGGGATTTTTTGCAAATCAAACCAGAAAAAACTCTTTGTTTTTCTGGTTAAAAATTTGATTTCTGTTTAAAAACTAAAACAATCCTCTTGAGTAAAATTCAAGAGGGTTACTTTTCAAAAAAATATTTCTACAAATTAAATCAATAAATATAATTAATATTTTATCCTAATAAATGCTCCAAAAGAATTTTGATACCAATACCAACAAGTATGATACCCCCTAGTCTTTCAGCATTTTTCTTAATATGTTCACCGATTTTTTTACCAAGATATACACCGGCATAGGAAATAACAAAAGCAGCTATACCGATAATAGCTGACGCCTCCCAAACAAATACAGAATTGTCGCCATTTAAAAATGCAAAACTTACACCAACAGCAAGTGCGTCTATACTTGTAGCAATTGCCAAAACTATCATATTGTACACCGAAACAGATGTAGGTGTGTCATCTTCATCGTCTTCCTTAAAAGACTCAATAAACATTTTACCACCTATTATAAGTAACAATACAAAAGCAATCCAATGGTCAACACTTTCGATAGCCTCTCTAAAGTTTTTAGCACAATAGAAACCAATTACAGGCATTACGAACTGAAAAACACCAAAATATGTACCAAATTTTACAGCATCACGAAATCTTACTTTTTTAAGAACGATACCATTTGAAATAGAAACAGCAAAAGCGTCCATAGCAAGACCAACAGCAATAAGAAATACTTCAACAAAATTCATATATTAAATCCTCCAAAAATAAAAAATATATACTTGTTTTATTGTATGTAAATCTTAAAGTCATATATGCCCGTCAATTTTATATGGACAGACACAAGATGAAAAATAGGCATTAAGTATATTTGTTTTCATTGCAGTTTAAAACTCCTTTCAGTATTTTAAGCAAAATAAAAGGAACATAACTTATGCTCCTTTTGCCATAAAAGCCAGAAAAGGGACTCGAACCCTCCGCTTCTTCATTACGAGTGAAGTACTCTGCCTGATGAGTTATTCTGGCATAATAAGAAAAACTTAGAATAATCATATTTTTTTATTAGTAAAAATATTAATATATATTATTTCGTCCCTAATTATCACTTGATTTATTATCTTAATTAGGGTACAATTAGGGTACAAAATCAATCGCTCTAATATAAAATATAATACACAAAAATCAAATTGTCAATAGATAATTTAAAACATTCTTGAAAGGTGGAATTTTTATGAAAAGAAAAAACGGAGAAGGAACATGGGGTACTAAAGTTGTTGGGAAAAATAAATATCATTATTTTAGAGATGTTAAAGGAAAATACACTTATGGAAAAACTATTAAAGAAATTAAGGAAAAAATCAAAAATCAATCAAAAGAGTTTATTTTAAATGAAAAAACTACATTTGGAGAATATATACAAGAATGGTTGTTGTCAAAAAAAACTTCTATAGAACCAACAACTTACGATTGTTATGAAACTATGATATATTCACAAATTTTAAACTTCAAGTTGTTTGATATAAGTAATGTACAGCTTCATAATTTATCTTCAAATGTATTTCAAACATATTTAGACAACCTTGCTAAAAAATATTCTAGGGCAACAATAAAAAAAATTTGGATAATAATAAAACAATGCATAAGAACAGGCGAAATAAGAAACGAAATTCCTCTAAATTGTACTTCATTTGTAAAAATACCAATAGAAGCAAAAGTTGCTGTAAAACAAAAACAAGTTGCGTTTTTATCTAAATCTGATATGGAAGCTCTATATAATACATTAAAAATAACATATAAAAATGGAAAATTAAAACATCAAGAAAATGCCCATGCTATTATATTAATTATGTATTCTGGAATGAGAGTATCAGAAATGACAGCCTTGAGGTGGAGAAATGTGGATTTACAGAACAATAGAATTTTTATAAAAGAATCTACTGCGAGAAAAAAAGATAGAGATAATATTTCTAAGAAAAAATATATACTGTACACTAAACAACCAAAAACAAAAGATAGTTACAGAATCATTCCTTTACCAAAACGAGCTATGGAAATGATACAATGGTTTGAACAAAAAAATATTAATCACAAACCTGATGATTTTGTTTGTATAACAAAAAACAAAACTCAGATACAAAGAGTAAATATTAATAAAACATTAAAAATAATGATTAAAGATTCACAATCTATATCACAAAACTTTTCAATACACAGTTTAAGACACACATATGGCTCAGTATTGCTGTCAGAAGGTGTTGAAATTAAAAAAGTTTCTGAATTATTAGGACATGAAGATATTACTACAACATATAATATTTATATTGGAATTCTTGAACAAGACAAACAAGATGAAGTAAATAGAGTATTTAATTAAATAAATAAGACGTAAGAATTTGAGAGTTTTTCACGCACTCTAAGAAAATTCTTACGTCTTATTTATTTAATTAAATTATTATATTAGAACCACAATTATCATCTATCCATTTTTGCAATTTGTTTTGGGATATCAATATTTTATTACCAATGCGAAAAGCAGGAAATCCTTTAAGTTTAATTAGTTTATAAGCTGTATTTTTTCCAATTTTCATAAAATCGCATAGTTCTTTTACAGTTATTATTTTATTTTCCACTACTTCCAAGCTTCCCTTCTCCTCTTTTAGAAGGAATTTCTTTCAATTCATCAAAAGTTATTTCTTTTACAGAAAATTCATTATGTACATTATGAACAATTCCTTAAAATAAAGCTTTTGAATAAGGATATATAATAAATCCATTTTTTATAATCTGTGCAGAAAGCTTATCAAATTCATCAATACTTTTTTTAAGGATAATAACAGGCTTGTCATTTGTATTTGTTGTTGCAAGAAACCATTCACCTCTATAGCTTGAATCAATAACCCCTGCACTATATTTAATACCTTTGCTTCCACTTGAACCTCTTTCTTGAATTTGTATATAAAACCCTTCAGAAATAGCACTTGCAATACCAGTTGGCACAAGGACTGTTTCATTAGGCTTAATAATCATAAATTCCTCATCAAAGCAAGGATATATGTCATAGCCTGCGTCTTCATCTCTCTTTGTTGGTATTATTGCATTAGGCTTTATTTTTGCCCAAAAAAGTTCATTGTTATTTGGTTTCATTTTTTCAAAACTCCTTTAGATTTAATATATTTCCAATTTCTGTTTTCATTTGAAAATCGGTAATTTCAATATCGTACCATTTATTTTTGTCTATCTTTTTAATTTGTATTGTTCCGTTAAAAAATCTTATGTCAATGTTTGTTATGTCGTAATTATCTAGAATCCATTGTTTATATATATTTGCTATTTTCCTTACTTCATCGGGGTTTATACCATAACAAGCTGTAGCAACATATATATATCGTCCTAAAGTTTCTTCTAGTAAATGTAAAAAATAATCATGGTCGCTTAGATTATTCAAATAATCTATACGCATAATAGTTTTATTTAATTCTTCTTCAGCATCTTTGTAGCTTTTATAAAGTTGAGATGGAATGATAGATATATAAGGTCTTTTTATCTCATCTTCTTTAACACGAATATCTTTAGAAGATGGATAGTATTTACATATTTTATAGGTTGTTTTTGTATAACTCACATCTAAAAAAGAATAGTCTATATCTTCAACTTTAACTAGTAATCCCATTTGATAAGCTTTTGCGAATACGTTTTCGTTAGATGTGCTTTTAGTTGTTTCAAGCTCATTTATTATATTTTTCTCTTCTTTCGTAAGTATAATGTGCGTAATCTTACAATGCTTTTCAATTAGTTTTTTATCATTATCATCATAGCGTTTTTTATGACCTTTTGGGATCTTGTATTCAATATTTGGTGGACAATACTCTTTGTAAGGAATCCCATTAACAAGCCTATCGTCCCTAAGCTGAAGTCTATCTATATAAACGACATTTCCTTTAGATGCTTGGTCGGTCACTATACCATATTCTATTTTATAACCATAATTCAAATAATTCTGTGGGTTACGATGTATCCAAAATACTATTTCTCCTTCATTAAATTCTTTTTCATTTTTGTCGTAAGTTTCGTCATAAGTTCTAAATTGTTCATCTATTATCGTACTCATTTCTGTTCTCATTGACATAGTTGTTGGCTCTCACTCCTCTCTTTCAGGCAATTCTGCTATTTGACTTGCCAATATAATAGCCATTTCCCATATATTAGATTCGACACAATATGTACAATACCTTGACAAATAGCCTTAGAATAAGGATAAATAATACAACCATTCATATGTTTTTTATAAAGTTTGATGCATTCATCATCTCCGTGTAATTTTAATAAATCTTGTTTACTTAGTTTTGAAATAAATATAGGTTTAATATTACAATTAGTTAAAGCTACAAATATTTCACCCCTATAGCCACTATCAATTACCCCTGCGCTGCGTTTTATACCTCTAACTCCTGTACTGCCACGTTCTTCTAATTGTAAATAATAATCTTCGTTTAAACCACAAGCGATTCCAGTAGGAATAAGATTTGTTTCGTATGGCTTTATAATAATATAATCTTTATCAAAACAAGCATATATATCATAACCTGCGTCTTCATTTCGTTTAGTTGGAATTTTTGAATTTTTATTAACTTTTGCCCATAATATTTCATTTTTTGAAATTGTACTCATATATAAATTCTCCTTTACGCTCTTTATTTTAAAATTTGTCTTAGATATTTTGTTTTTGTGATACTTAAATATTTATCAATAATGTTACTTTCTTGTTTGTTCATTGAAAAAATTAATACGCTGTACGTATCTTGCCAATCTCTTGTATAACTACGATTGACTATATATTTAATTCGATTTTTCTTTAATACAAAACATAAATCATTTATATCATCTGCATTATCGCAAGTTAAAATATTTGTCCACATAATATCTTTTTCGTAC
>CABVAP010000015.1 GCA_902496345.1 uncultured Eubacteriales bacterium | reverse complement strand
AAATGTCGGGGGTGCAGGGGTGTCCCCTGCTCGTTTGTGGGGGTCTGGGGGGAATTCGAAACCCCCCAGGTTTTTGGGTACTTTTTGCAATCAAAAAGTACCACGCCGTAGGCAAATAAATAGATTTCCGATGAAATCGAATTATAAACCAATAGCTAAAATCACCACAAAGCCAGTTTTTAAATCTTTTTAATTAAAAAGGTTCACCCCTACAAACCCCAATTTACAAACCCACACATAAAAAGCTCCATAGGATAAACCTATGGAGCTTCTCACTTTACTTCTTTACTTTCTTATGTGGCCAGAAACCTTTTCTGCCCCACCCTTTAATTCAATAAGTTCTTTCATCGTCACGAATTGATAGCCCTTTTCAACAAGCTCAGGAACAGCCCTTTCAACGGCATCAATAGTTGAATCATATAAATCGTGCATAAGTATTACGTCATAGTTTCCAACGTTACTCATAATTCGTTGATATACAGAATCTGCATTTTTAGATTTCCAGTCGTAAGTATCAATCGACCAGTTAAACCATTCAAAACCAGAAGCCTTCTTTATCTCACTGCTTAATGAGCCATAAGGTGGTCTGCCTATTCTTGTATAATCTCCAATTGCGTCATAAACAATATTTGACGTTTTATTTATCTCTGTTTTCGCATCATCTAGCGATAGTTTAGTTAAAATAGGGTGCGAATACGAATGGTTACCTATCTGGCAGCCTTGTTCATAAGCTTGCTTAACAAGTTCTGGGTGTTTTTCTACCATTTGCCCAACAACAAAGAAAGTTGCCCTTGCATCATATTTTTTAAGTATATTCAATAATCTGTCAGTTGTACCTTTCTTTGGACCATCATCAAATGTTAATGCAACAACAGGTTTCGAAGGGTCTATCTCAATTTCTTCTTTTTCCTCTTTTTTAGGTTTAGGTATAACCATAGCATTTATAGAGTTTTCCACTTTAATAGCAGAAGTCCATACGCTTTCTTTTTGTATTTCCTTTTCACCGGTATACATTGAAATAACAGCATAATTCTTTATGTTATCACTCATATAATCCGAAATATCTTTATAAGCAATTTCAATTTGCTTTGTAAATATTTTAAATTTCAAAGAGTTATCCAAAAACTCGAAACTACTACATAAATCATCGCTATTTATTTTAGCTTTTAAAGTGTCAGAAAGATTTTCTTCACCATAAGCTGAAATAAAAGCATTAGTAACAAGTTCTCTTACTTTTGGAATTGAACTTTTTTCAAAAATCTGGTCTGCATCAGTTAAAAGTTCCTTGTTATATGAAATATCAGAAAGGCTGTTTATCTTTTTATTTATGTACAATTTAGATGCTACACCATCATATTTGACATCAACACCGATAATTTTTCCTAGCGACTGCAATTGTATAAAACATTCGCTGTCTATGAAATACACGTTGCAAGCATATACATTTTTATTTACATTAAAATTAAATTTCTTTGTTGTATACCTTGATGTATCATCAGATGTTTTGAAAAAAGAAGCATCTTCTCCGGAATAATTTTTACCAAGTTCAATAGAAACCGTTTTATTATCATCTATTGTAAAATCAAAGTTATTTGCCGTATCACTTAGAATAACAGCCACGTCTTTTATAGAAACACAATGCTTACCATCTATATTGAAAACAGTAATATCGCTATTTGCATTATTATAAAAAACGCAAGAAGTAATTTTCTCTGCCGATTTAGCAAAAACGATAAAACAAAAGACTACAATAAGCACAGATGTTATCGTCAAAAACATCATTTTTTTTAACATTATACTCACCTCAAAAAATTTTATTATATAAACATCATATTAGAAAAAAATATTTATATAACACATAAACCTCTACAGATAATTATACTTACTAAACAAAAAAAAGCAAGAGATTTGTCGTATTTTAAGAGATGAAAAAATGACCAAAAAAAGCCGAAAAAATATGTAAAAATGTGTGCTATATTTTGCCTATTGTTTAGCTTCTTCAAGCTCATTTAAAACGTCTTCTTTATTTACCTCGCTAACCTCTGGAAGACCATTTAGATTTGTAAATCCGAAATATTTCAAAAATTCATCAGTAGTACCAAAAATAATTGGCTTACCAACAACATCAAGCCTACCTTTTTCCGTTACTAAATTATATTCTATAAGCTTGTTTATTGCTTTGTCTGAGTTTACCCCTCTAATTTCCTCTATTACACTTCTTGTAACAGGCTGTTTATATGCAATTATTGCAAGGGTTTCAAGAACAGCAGGGCTTAATTGTTTTTTTCTAGGTGCTTCATATATGTCCTTTATATTTTTAAAATATTCAAGGTTTGTACACATCTGAAAGGAATCTTCCACCTCGATTATACGAATACCTCTTTTTTCATTTTCATATTTCTGTTTAAGGCTAAGTGCTATATCTCTTGCTGTTGTTTCATCAACATTTAACGCAGTCGACATATCTTTAATGGTTACAGAATCACCGGCTGCAAACAAGACTGCCTCGACAACTGCCTCTTGTTTACTTAATTTCATTCGCAACACCTCACATTCACAAATTACGCTGATGTGATAAAAATATCATCAAAATTTTTTTCTTGTTTAATCGTTATTTTTTTGATTTTTATAAGTTCTAAAACGGCAAGAAAAGTTACAACGACCTCTGATTTACTCGAATTTTTGTTAAAAGCCTCAGTAAACTTAAACTGTGTTCTCAAAAAAAGCAAATCTGTTATGTACTGGATTTTGTCTTCTATAGTAAATAAATCTCTAGAAACAGAGTTAAAGCCACCTCTGATTTTATCCTTTTTTATATCTTGACGTTTTAAAACATCTTGAAATGCTTGATACAATACGTTTAGGTCAACACCGTCTAATATGTCAGAAATTTCTTTCGGCTGATTTTCTCTTATCTGATGTATAAGTTCGTTGTCAGGGACTTTATAAAGATAAACTTCTGAAAACTTTTGTTTTTCGTCAAATATTTCAGCCACCTTTTTGAACTTTTTATATTCAATAAGCCTATTTACAAGTTCTTCTCTCGGGTCGATTTCTTCAACTTCTTCAGTTTTTACTTTTGGCAACAGCATATTCGATTTTATCTCTATTAATGTTGCTGCCATAAGCATAAACTCACTCATATTATCCATAGACCTATTTTTTAAATCAGATATATATTCAATATATTGGTCGGTAAGTTCTCCTATTGGTATATCATAAATGTCTATTTTATTTTTTTCGATAAGGTGCAAAAGCAAATCTAATGGACCTTCAAAGGTTTCCAGTTTAAATTCAATATTCATATACAACCTCATTTATGGCTTAAAATACAATAAATTAATTTATACAAAAATAAGTTTAAGAATAAAATTATAGAAATCAATTATTGTCTGGACAACAGGGTCTAAAATAGTTCCGACTAAACCAAAACACATAAGCATTACAAGTACTATTTGAAAAAGCTTTTCATAATGAGTCATTTTAAGAGCTTCATTTGGTGACATAAGTGCAGTCATTATTCTGTTACCACTCAAAGGAGAAACAGGGATAATATTAAATATTGCAAGACTTACGTTTAATGTCACAAGAAAATTAAAAAATAGTACAACATATTTAAAAATGTCTAAAGTCAATTCACTTTTGAAAAGAAGTGGATAAGCGAATTTAAGTATTAACGCATTCACAAGTGCAAAGATAAATCCAAAAATTAAATTTGCAATTATAGGGGCAGTATATGTTATCACTGTACCCTTTGTTCTGTTTTTGTAATATACACTAGATGTCCTAACCGGTTTTCCCCAGCCATAACCACCAAAAAGCAACATAAACAAAAATCCAACAGGCTCAAAGTGTTTAAATGGATTTATCGTAAGTCGTTTATCATTCTTTGGAGCATTATCCCCAAGAATAGTTGACGTTACTGCTTTTGTAAACTCGTGAATTGTAACCGTAACTAAAATTGCTAATGCCATTACAGCATATTGTATCAAAGTGTTCATAAAATCCCTCCTAACAATCAAATTCATAAAGTATTATTTTGTTTTCTAAAAGGCTTTTTTGTACATCTATTGACCTTTGATTTGATGAACCCCTAAAGTGTAAATCGTATGATTTTAAATCATCAACAAAAGGTCCGTCAATAACTATATCGGTATATTTAAGCAAATCAATATACTTGTCTTTTTCCTCTATAAGTTTTTCCCACGTATAGCCTGTATATGCAATAACGTTAAATCCTTTTTCTTTAATCGCTTTTGCAATGACAGAAAGTGGTTTCGGCTGTAAAAATGGTTCTCCTCCTGAAAATGTAATTCCGTCAAGAAGTGGATTTTCAAAAAATTTGTTTATAATAAAATCTGTATCCACAATCTTTCCACCGTTTAAATCGTGTGTTGACGGATTATGACAATTTTTACAATTATGCACACACCCCTGTGTAAAAACAGTTAATCGGAGTCCGGGACCATCAACGATAGAATCATTCACAATATCAGCAATTCTTAAATCCATAATTAAACAATCCTTTTAAAAAGTTTTTCAATATCATATTTTGTCATTTTTATTATTGTCGGTCTGCCGTGTGGACAATTAAACGGATTTTCTAAAGAAACAAGTTTTTCAACCAATGTTTTTGCCTCCATATAATCAAGTTTGTTGTTACCTTTTACTGCAGCTTTACAAGCTATTGTCGCAACGGCATCAATTTGGGTATCATAAACATTACTAAAACTTTTCTCTCCAAGTATGTCGATAATATCTCTGAAAAACATCACGTTTTCAGGCTCTTTAAAAATATACGGAACACTCCTTATTGCATAAGTGTTTCTTCCAAATTCCTCTATTTCAAATCCACATTTCTTTATAAGGTCAAAGTTTTCTTCTAAAATAGCAACTTCCTTTTCTGAAAGGTCAATTGCAACCGGCTGAATTAACCTTTGACTTAAAATATCGCTACTTTTAAAACGAGTCATAAATTCCTCATATAAAACCCTTTCGTGAGCTGCGTGTTGGTCAATCATATAGAGAATATCGTTTTGCTCTATAAGCCAATACGTTTTGAAAATTTGACCGACAATCTTATAATTATCAAAAAATTTATGCCTTTTTTCTTTTTCATCTTCTAAATCATACAACGTTATATTTTCAGCAGATTTTACTTTGTTATCTGTCTTAATATCTTCACCTATTGTATGGTCTTCTAACACAATCATTTCTTCCTGTGTATTTTCGTCTGTAATCGTTTTTTCTAATGCCTCTGCTACAAATACTGTACCACCTGTATTAACCGGTGTATGGTCAATTAAATCGCTATCTACAGAGGTATCTTTTTTTTGCTCTGATGTATCATCAAAAAGTAACTCCATTTTTAAAAGTTCAGCAAGTTTTGTCGGGTCTTTTGAAAAACTAGGCTTTTCCTTTAAGTCATCGGATTTTATAGGTGATGTACTTTCTGAAAAATCAACTGATTTACTATCGCTTTTTACTTCTTCAACTTCAATAAGTTTTTCTTCTTTAAGTTTTACATCTGGTATTAAAATCTTGTCTTTCAAAGCTGAATAAACACAGTCGTAAACAAATTGATATATAAAATTTTCATCAGAAAATCTTGCTTCAAGTTTTGTAGGGTGAACATTTACGTCAACTGTATTTGACGGTACACTCATATTAAGGACAAAAATCGGAAATCTCCCACCCATAAGTTTGCCCCTATAGGCATCTTCGACAGCGTCAGAAACAATCTTACTCTTTATATATCTACCGTTTATAAAAAAGTTCTCGTAACTTCTGTTTGCCCTTGAAATTTCCGGTTTGACAACTACACCTGAAATAGTATAACCATTTCTTTCTAAATTAACAGGAATTGTTTTATTTGAAATTTCTTTTCCATATATGTGGAAAACACAAGTCTTTATATCGTTGTTTCCTGATGTATTTACAACAACTGATTTATTGTTTATGTATTTGAAAGATATATCTGGGTGACCTAACGCAATTCTATCTACAACCTCATTTATATAGCCACTTTCAGTTGATACCTTTTTTAAAAATTTTCTTCGTGCCGGTGTGTTGAAAAAAAGATTTTTCATTGTTATTGATGTGCCGATATTTGCACCAACTTCTGTTTTATCAATAACTTTTCCTGCTGAAAGTTCAATCTTTGTTGCTGTTTCATCATCGCAAGTCCTTGTAATCATTTCAACTTGCGAAACTGACGCAATACTTGACAATGCCTCGCCCCTAAAACCTAGAGTTAAAATGTCCTCTAAATCTTCAAAATTTGTAATTTTGCTTGTTGCGTGGCGTAAAAATGCCGTTCTTACCTGGTCTTTAGGTATACCTTTCCCATTATCTGTTATTTTTATAAAGTCAATTCCACCGCCGGAAATCTCTATAGTTATTGATGTTGCACCAGCATCTATTGAATTTTCAAGCAGTTCCTTTACAACAGATGCTGGTCTTTCGACAACTTCACCTGCTGCAATTTTATTAATGAGATTATTATTCAGAATATGTATTTCGCTCATATAATTACCTCTAGTAAATTTAGACTGTCGACAAAGTTACTTTTAGCGTTATTGTCGATTTAAAAAAGCGTTGCAGACTTTTATCCACAAGCAGAAATCGCATTTTCGCTGAGTAAACAACTGTTTCAAGGGCTTAAAAGCCTTGTGTGAAGAACACCAAAATTTTCAGAGCGATTTAATTTTGCAGAAAAAATGCACTTTGTTTGCTGGCAAGGTTCAAGCCTGCAATGCAAACTAAGTTTGCAAAAATTGCATTTTTTTAAGAAATTAGCGAATGAAAATTTTGGAATAGGATTTAATTTTAAAAAAATCGTTGATTTTTTGCAAGGCTGTCGACTTTATCGACAGCCTGTAGCAAATTATCTTTATTTTACAAATTTCTTTAAGTCAAATAATATCTGCAATGCCTCAAGAGGTGTTACAGAATTTATGTCAAGCTTTTCAAGGTCTTCATAAATGGACTTCATAGCCTTTAATTTTTCGGCGTCTTCCTCGGTTACAAAACTTACCGAACTTATTGGCTTGTCTGTATATTCTAAATCTTTACCGACTGATTTCTTAGGTTTTATATCCTTATTTCCGGCTAAAAGTAGTTTTAATATTTCATTAGAACGCTTGATAACCTTTTGTGGAATACCGGCGAGTTTTGCAACGTGAATACCATAGCTCTTATCGGCTCCGCCACGAACTATTTTACGCAAAAATATTACATCTTCACCGTTTTCTTGAACAGAAACACAATAATTTTTTACACCGTCAATCTTATCTTCAAGCTCTGTAAGTTCGTGGTAATGCGTCGCAAAAAGAGTTCTTGCTTTTATTTTTAATGCTATATGCTCAAGTACTGCCCAAGCTATACTAAGTCCGTCGTAAGTGCTTGTACCACGACCGATTTCATCAAGTATCAAAAGGCTTTTTTTAGTTGCATTGTTAAGAATATTTGCAACTTCACTCATTTCAACCATAAATGTACTTTGCCCTGTTGCAAGGTCGTCAGACGCTCCAACTCTTGTGAAAATTCTATCACATATACCAAACGAACTCTTTTCTGCCGGAACATAGCTTCCTATCTGTGCCATAACAACAAGCAAGGCAACCTGTCGCATATATGTTGATTTACCTGCCATATTAGGTCCGGTTATTATTGAAAGTCTTTTATCTGTTGTGTTTAATTCGGTATCGTTAGGTATAAACGTTTCTTTCCCTGTAAGTTCAACAACCGGGTGTTTTCCGTTTATGATTTCAATTTCACCATTTTCAAAAATCTCCGGCTTTGTATAGTTATTTGTATATGCAACTTCGCCCAAAGATTGCAAAACATCGATTGTAGCTATGTCGTTTGCTGTCCTTTGTATTCTTTCAATTTTTAATGCTATTTTTTCACGAATATCACAAAAAATTGAATATTCAAGCTCAACAACTTTTTCTTCTGCTCCAAGTACAGTATCTTCAATTTTCTTTAGTTCCGGAGTTATATATCTTTCACAATTTGTGAGTGTTTGCTTCCTTATGTATCTATCAGGAACTAATCCGGCATTTGCGTTTGTAACTTCTATGTAGTATCCAAAAACTTTGTTGTATTTTATTTTGAGATTTTTTATTCCTGTTTCTTCTCGTTCCTTTGTCTCAAGCTCTAAAATCCAACTAGAACCTTTTTCTTTAGCTTCTCTTAGCTTGTCAACTTCTTCATTGAAACCATCTTTTATTATATTGCCGTCACGTAAAGTGAACGGTGCATCTTCATTTATTGAACTTTCTAATAACTCGTATATGTCTGTAAGTTCGTCAAATCTTGTAAAGATTTCATCTGTTATATATGACGGAAAGCTAGATAAGAGGTTGTGAAAGTCCGGCAAATATTGCAACGAATTTCTAAGCGAAAGAAGTTCTTTTGCATTTACTGTTGCATAGGTTATTTTACCGACAATCCTCTCTATATCATAAACTGTGTTAAGTATTTCTTTTAACTCTTCTCTGTCTATTACGTTTTCTTTAAATACTCCAACGCTCTCAAGTCGTCTATCAATTTCAACTTTATCAAGCAAAGGTTGCTCAATCCATTTCCTTAAAAGCCTTGCTCCCATTGATGTTTTAGTTTTATCAAGTACCCACAAAAGAGAACCTTTTTTTCCGCCATCACGTGCATTTGAAGTAAGCTCTAAATTTTTTCTTGATGATAAATCAAGTACCATAAAAGATTCAGAAGAATATTTTTTTAAGTTTGAAATATTGCCTAAATTATTTTTTTGTGTATCTATAAGGTATTCAATTAATGCACCTGATGAACAAATGCAAGATTGTTCTTTGTCTATACCAAAACCCATTAGGTTAAGTGTTTTAAAATGATTGCACAACCTTGTGTAGGCATCTTGATACTTAAATGCCCAATCATAATATACACTTAACCTTATGTCAAAAATATTGCTTATTTCTTCACTTATGCTAAGTTTGTCGTTGCATATTATTTCAGATGGATTAAACTTCGCAATTTCATCTATTACTTTGTTTTTTTCGGAATTTGAAAATTCTGTTGTAAGAAATTCGCCTGTTGACAAATCGCACACAGAAAATCCAAACCCTTTTCCCTCATAAATACACGCTATATAATTGTTTTTGCCGTCCTCAAGTACATTTGAGTCTAAAACTGTTCCGGGTGTTATAACCCTTATTACTTCCCTTTTGACAAGAGTTTTACTCTTTTTAGGGTCTTCTGTTTGTTCGCAAATGGCTATTTTATAACCTTTTTCAATAAGTTTTGAAATATATGTGTCGGCAGAGTGAAAAGGAACTCCACACATCGGTGCTTTATCTTCAACTCCACAATTTTTGCCTGTTAATGCGATTTCAAGTTCTTTTGACGCTATTATTGCATCATTAAAAAAAAGTTCGTAAAAATCTCCTAGCCTAAAAAACAAAAGACAATGTTGATAATCTTTTTTTATATCAAGGTATTGCTCCATCATCGGAGTATATTTAGCCATTTACTCACCACCTTAAACAATTATTGCATTAGTGACAACCACCACAAGAAGAACAGCTTCCGGAACAACCGCCACTTTCTTCGTCTTTTACAACAGTTTCTTTTAAAATTCCTAAAACGGTATTTACAAGTTGGTTAAATTCCTCTTGTGCTGTAAGAAGTTCATCAACTACAGGATTTTCCTGTGTCTTTTTACCGATTTCTTGAAGTTTCTTAAGCTCCTCTTGAAACTCTTCTTCTGTTATGCTGTTTGTCTGAGCTTTTGATTGAAGAAGATTTCTTGCGTGCATATATCCTGCTAAAACTTTCTGGGCTTCTGCATCTCCGTTGTAAACGAATTTTGCATCATAAAATCTTTTTCCCTCTTTTGTTTCAAGTATCATCTCGCCAAGTTCTCTTGCTTTATCGTATAATTCCATTTTTTTATTTCTCCTTTGTTTTTATATAAATGTTAAGATATATTAGATTAGTAATTTTCAAAATTTCTTGTAAAAATACAATTTTTGCAAACATAGTTTGCATTGCTGGCTTGAACCTTGCCAGCAACCAAAGTGTATTTTTTCTGCGAAATCAAAACGCTCTAAAAATTTCGGCGTTGATTTATCGAAATTTTCTTTCGCTGATTTCTTGTAAAAATACAATTTTTGCAAACATAGTTTGCATTGCTGGCTTGAACCTTGCCAGCAACCAAAGTGTATTTTTTCTGCGAAATCAAAACGCTCTAAAAATTTCGGCGTAACTCACCAATCAAATAAAATGTTTTACAGTCAACAATTTCAACGTCAACGATATTTCCAATAATATCTTTATCAGCCTTAAAGTGAACAAGGCTATTATCTTCAAGTCTACCTGTTATAAAGTTCTCATCGCTTCCGCTTACATCTTCTGCAAGTACTTTATATGTCTTTCCAACGTGCATTTTATTCTTTTCAAAGACAATAGGGTTTAACGTATCAAGAACTCTATTAAACTGTTCTTTAACTTCATTCTCCGGAACTTGATTTTCCATAGACGCCGCCGGTGTTCCGGTTCTCTTTGAATAAATAAATGTAAATGCACCGTTAAAGCCAACTTTTTTAATAACGTCTATTGTTTCGTCAACATCTTCTTTAGTTTCTCCTGGGAAACCTACAATTATGTCTGTCGTTATTGCAATATCTGGAATAGCCTCTTTTATTTTTGAAACAAGTTCAAGATATTTTTCTTTTGTATATCTTCTGTTCATTTTTTCTAATATTCTGTTACTTCCTGCTTGGAACGGTAAGTGAATATGTCCACAAACTTTTTTACAATCCGCCATAGCTGAAATGAGTTCATCTGATAAATCCTTTGGGTGACTTGTCATAAATTTAATTCGTTCTATTCCGTCAACCTCATTTACCATTCTTAAAAGTTTCGCAAAGTTGATGTCCTCTTCAAGATTTTTACCGTAAGAATTAACATTTTGCCCAAGCAAAGTAATCTCTTTTACACCGTCTTTTGCAAGTGCTTTTATTTCGTTTAAAATGTCGTGTGAACAACGACTTCTTTCACGTCCTCTTACATAAGGAACTATACAATAAGAACAAAAGTTATTACAACCAAACATAATATTTACGCTTGCTTTGAATTTATATTTTCTTATGCTTGGTAAATCTTCAACGATTTCACTATGTTGTTTCCAAATGTCAAAGACAGGACTGTTTGTTTCGATATTTGTATACATCAATTCAGGAAGTTTATACAAATTGAACGTTCCGAAAACTATATCAACGTGTCTATATTTTTTTCTTATCGTTTCAACAACGTTTTCTTCTTGCATCATACAGCCACAAAGTGCAATCTTCATATATGGATTTGCTTCTTTTGCGTGTTTTAAATAGCCTAAGTTTCCGTACACTTTATTTTCTGCATTCTCACGTACACAGCAAGTATTATATATTATGAAATCAGCATTTTTCTCTTGGTCGGCATCTATAAATCCCATTTCTTTTAACATACCGTCAATTTTTTCAGAATCGTGGGCATTCATCTGACAACCAAATGTTGAAATAAACATTGTCTTTTTTCGGTTATGCTCTTTCTCAAATTTGTCATTTATTTCCTTTATCTTTGATATAAATTCTTTCTGTCTTGCAAGCTCTTCGCTTGAAGCAGAGTCATTTCGTCTATTAACATTGTTACTACTCAAAGTTTTTTCCTCCATAAAAATAATTCGCTCTACATTATAACACAAAAAAAACACAAATACCACAGATAAATAAAAAAATATTGAATTTTTTAAGCAAAAATGGCATTTACATACAATGTATAAAATTTGCTCTTTTGTAAAGTATATTTGTAAATAATAATTTTGTGGGGTGTTACTATGAGTGTTAAACTTGGTCAAGATTATTTTGAAATAAGACTTGAAAGTATCGGTGGACTTGGTGCAAATCTGCTCGGCAAAATACTTGGTGAACTTGGAGCGTTATATTTAGGTCTTAATGCATCAAGTTTTGCTAGCTATGGTTCGGAAAAAAGAGGTTCACCTGTTAAAAGCTATATTAGATATGCAAACGCTGATAAGGAAATTAGAGTTAATTCGCCTATTATATCGCCGGATATGGTTGTTATATTTCACGACAGATTAGCCGGTAAACCTCTCGTTATGGCAGGAGTTTCAGAAAAAACAAAAATAGTTGTAAATACTAACGAAAGCTCTGACTATATCAGAGATAAGTTTAGGATTTGTGGTGGAGAAGTTTTTGTTATTGACGCACTTAAAATTGCGGAAGAAAATAAAACCAGAATAAATATGGTCTTATTGGGTGCAATTGCTAAAGCAAGCGGATTTATCCCACTTGATATAGTCGAAAATGTTATATCTGATACAATAGGTAAAAAATACCCTAATAGCTTAGACGGAAATTTAAAAGGAATAAAAGCCGGTTTTGAAAATATTACAAGTAAAAAATTCAATGATGACGGTAAATATCCTTTCCAGAAATACGAAGAAGTTAAAAGAATTTGGGGTTACAATAATGCCCCTATAGGTGGGGTAAATCCTATCTTTGGAAGCTCGGTTTCAAATGACTTATCTGCCAGCAGAGAGGGAAAAGTCCCTGTATTTGATAAAGAAAAATGTATTAACTGTGGTATGTGTGAAATCTATTGTCCTGATATGGTTTATCAGTTTAAAAAAGGCACATTCAATGGCAAAGAAATGATGATAAACCTCGGTCCGGATTATCGACATTGTAAAGGGTGTTTAAGGTGCGTTGAGGTTTGCCCGACAAGTGCAATAACAGAGGGTGAAGAAAGAAAAACAGATATTTCAAAAACTAACGTAAACAACATTGAACTTATTACCGATGACTTTGATTTTGACAACGTTGGTGCTAATTCTTGGGTTGAGTCGGTTTCTTATACAACAAATTCTGAAAATTAATTGAGGTGATTTTATGCTAGGTCAAAAAACTGTTTTTGAAAGTGGAAATGAACTCGCAGCACTTGCAGCCAAACAGATTAATTATCACATAATGGGTTATTACCCAATTACTCCGTCTACACAAGTCGCTGAACAACTTGACCTTATGAGGTCAGAGGGTCTTTGTAATGTTAATCTTATACCGGCAGAGGGTGAGCATAGTGCAGCCGGTATATGCTATGGTGGTAGTGCCGGCGGTGGCAGAGTTTTTAACGCTACAAGTGCAAACGGACTTTTATATGCTCTTGAGCAACTACCTGTACAATCCGGAACAAGGTTGCCTATGGTGCTAAATGTTGCCTGCAGAACCGTTTCAGGTCCTTTATCAATAAAAGGTGACCACAGTGACATTATGTATGCTTTAAATTGTGGCTGGGTTATTTTATTTGCAAAAGTACCACAAGAGGTCTATGACTTTAATATAATTGCATTAAAAATTGCTGAAAAACTTAAGTTGCCGGTTATTGTCGCTTATGACGGATTTTTTACAAGTCACCAAAAAAGAAAAGTTACCGTATTTGAAAATGACTCTGATGTTCAAAACTTTATTGGAAAATATGAGCCTGTCGTTACATTGTTCGATATGGAAAACCCTGTTACAATAGGCTCATATATGAATGAACCGGACCTCACAAACAATAAGTATCAACTTCACCTCGCTATGGAAGAGGGGAAAAAACTTATTCCTCAAATTTTTGAAGAGTTTTGCGAAATATCAGGAAGACGACACCATATTTGTAAAGGATATATGGCTAAAGATGCCGATGTCATTATTTTGATTTTGGGTTCTGCTTTTGATACCGCAAAAGACGCTATTGACAAGTTGAGAGAAAAGGGCTTTAAAGTTGGTGGAGCAACTATTAATGTTTTGCGACCTCGTGCCGATAAAGAGATATATGACGTTATAAAAAATGCAAAAGTGGTCGCTGTATGCGACAGACAAGACAGCTATGGTGGTAATGGAGGTAATTTATCCCTTGAAATAAAGGCTATGTTAAAAGACTTTAATTCAGACACAAAGGTTATAACCAGAATTTATGGAATAGGTGGCTGTGACTTTTATTCTGAAGATGCAGAAAAAATTCTTTCTGACGGACTTGATATGTTAAACTCTGCTAATATAGAAAAGTTTGACTATATAAATAAATACAGAGGTTCAGGCGATAAAAATATTAGATTTTTCGAGCCATTATCAAAAAAACAAACCGAAATCAATGCAAAAAATATCAAAGACGGTATTGAAATGCCTAGAAGAATTGTTGCAGGTCACGGTGCTTGTCCCGGTTGTGGTATTTTTATAAATGTTAATTTATTGCTTAAAGGAATATCCGGAAATGTAGTTTTACTATTTCAAACAGGTTGTGGTATGGTTGTTACAACAGCTTATCCTAAAACTTCATTTAGAGTAAACTATATCCATAATCTATTTCAAAACGGTGCGGCAACACTTTCTGGTATAGTTGAAGTTTACAACGAAAAAATAAAAAGGGGAGAGTTACCAGATGAGGAAATAACTTTTATAATGGTTTCCGGTGACGGTGGGCTTGATATTGGTCTTGGTTCTTCTCTTGGGGCAGCTCTCAGAAATCACAGAATGATTATTTTTGAATATGACAACAGTGGTTATATGAACACCGGATACCAACAGTCGTACTCAACTCCTATGGGTGCAAAAACTTCTACAAGCCACGTTGGTAAGTGCGAAAGTGGTAAAGTTACTTTTCACAAAGATAACCCTCAAATTTTTGCAGCAACAAATATTCCGTATGTTGCAACTGTTGCAGAGTCACACCCTGTTGACTTTATCAAAAAGGCTAAAAAAGCACAGGAATACGCTAAATCCGGTGGACTCTCTTATGTTAAATGTTTGTCTGCTTGTCCGTTAAACTGGGGTGATGTTCCTAGATTTGAAAGAGATGTTATTGCAAAAGCTGTTGATTGTTGTTATCACCCTCTTTATGAAGTTGAAAACGGTATAACAAAGATAACTTATAATCCCGAAGAAAAGGGGAATAAAGTTGCTGTTGTTGACTGGTTCTCTATGATGGGAAGAACAAAGCACCTTGCAACAGAAAAATTTAAAAATATAGCCGATGAAATTCAAAAAGAAGTCGATAGACGTTGGGAAAGGCTAAAAGCAAAGGATAAATGTGAAAATTTATAGAAATTTAAAATACAAAAAAATAAAATATATTGGAAAAATTTTTTTATTTATCTTGTAATTTTAAAAATTTTTGTTATAATGGTACTACATTGATTTGTAAGTTAAGATAATCTGAGGGTATATGCCCATTAATCTTTTTTAAATCATAGATTTTTTCAAGGCTGCCGAAAAGGTCGACAGCCTTTGGGGTGTATCCCCCTAATACATAATAATGATTAATAAAATTTGATAAAGATAGTTTGGATTTGAAAGGTGGGAAAATTTTATTATGGATTTAAAATATTTAGTTATAGGAACAGGTGGAACAGGTGCTTGTATCGGGAGCTTTCTCGCCAAACAAGGTAAAGATGTATCTTTTATCGCAAGAGGAAAACACCTTGAGGCTATTGAACAAAGAGGTCTTTTTGTCCTTTCTCCTAAACAGGGAAAAATACATATTAAGAAACCTAACATATCAAAAACTGAAATGTATGAGGGTAAAGCAGACGTTATTTTCGTTTGCGTAAAATGCTATTCTATTGACGCCCTTATACCTTTTATCGAAAGGGTTTCTCACGAAAACACTATTGTTATACCTATCACTAACGTATTTGGTTTTGCTACAAAAATCGCTAAAAAAGTTTCTAAAGTTGTTTCTCTCGGTGGTTGTATATATATTTCATCTGATTTATCTCACCCTGGCGAAATCACTATGAGAAGTGAAATCTTTAAAATGATTTATGGATTTAGAAAGAGTGACAAGAAAAGAGATTTTGCATACAAATGGAAAGACATTATTGACCAGATAACAAAAGACCTTAACGAAAGTGGAATTGACGCATCTGTTTCTGACAACATTGGAACAGAAGTTTACAGAAAATTTTCTTACGTTTCTCCAATGAGTGCCGTTTGTGCTTATCTTGATACAAATGCCGGTGAACTTCAAGTTCCTGGAGAAAAAAGAGATACTTTCATTGAATTTATAAAAGAGGTTGTTGCTGTTGGTAAAGCACTTGGTTATGACCTTGGCGATGACATAATAGAAAAAAATCTTGAGATTTTGTCAACTGTTCTTCCTAACGTTACTTCTTCAATGCAAATCGACATCGAAAAGGGCAAAGAATCAGAAATTGACGGTCTTATTTTTGAAGTTGTTAGAATGGCAAAAGAAAATGGCGTTTCTGTGCCTTTATATGAAAAGGTTGCCGAAAAGTTTAATTATATAATGTTATAATCGTATTGTTTTATATATAAAAGTCCGACATTTTTAGTTTTTTGAAAATGTTGGATTTTTTTATTGCAAAAAGTTTTATTTTATGTTATAGTATAACAAATGCTGCTTTGCTATTTTTAGCTTAGTATGTTATATTGTGTTGTGACGGGGGTGCTTTTTGCTGAGATTATACCCTTTGACCTGATATAGATAATGCTATCGAAGGGAAGTCTTTTGACATAAGACAATGCTGTTATTAAAGACTTTTCCTTTACTAGGAAGAGTCTTTTTTATTGTTTTTTCAAAATACACCATTACAATTGCAATAATCAGAAAATAGAATATTTGAAAATAAAATCAAAAAAATTAAATGGAGGTTTTGAAATGTATACAACTCAAATGGACGCTGCCAGAAAAGGTATTGTAACAAAAGAAATGGAAATCGTTGCAAAAAAAGAAAACATTGATGTAAACGAATTATGTGAACTTATCGCGAGTGGTAAAGTTATTATACCAGCGAACAAAAACCATAAAAGTCTTGACCCAGAGGCAGTTGGACAGGGTATGAGAACAAAAATCAATGTAAACCTTGGTATTTCTAAAGACTGTGCTAACATTGATAAAGAAATGGAAAAAGTTAGAACAGCACTTAATATGAAAGCCGAAGCCATTATGGATTTAAGTTCTTATGGTCAAACAAAAGCCTTTAGACAAAGACTTATCGAAGAATCAACTGCTATGGTTGGTACTGTTCCTATGTATGACGTTATTGGCTATCACCACAAAAGACTTCAAGACATCACAGCAGAAGAGTTTCTTGAAGTTGTTGAAGCACACGCAAAAGACGGTGTTGACTTCCAAACTATTCACGTTGGTATAAACAAGGCTACAGCAAAGAGATTTAAAGAAACAGGCAGACTTATGAACATTGTTTCAAGAGGTGGAGCGTTAGTTTTCTCTTGGATGGAACTCACAGGAAACGAAAATCCTTTTTATGAATATTATGACAAAGTTCTTGATATATGCGAAAAATATGACGTTACTATGAGTCTTGGTGACGCTTGTAGACCTGGTTGTATCGAAGATTCAACTGACGCAAGCCAAATCGAAGAGCTTATAACTCTTGGTGAACTTACTAAACGTGCTTGGGACAGAAATGTACAAGTTATGATTGAAGGACCAGGTCACATGGCTATGAATGAAATTGCAGCAAATATGATTCTTGAAAAAAGACTTTGCCACGGAGCACCGTTTTATGTTTTAGGACCTCTTGTTACAGACATCGCCCCAGGTTACGACCATATTACAAGTGCTATCGGTGGTGCTATTGCAGCTGCTAACGGAGCTGACTTCCTTTGCTATGTTACACCAGCCGAACATTTAAGACTTCCAGATTTACAGGATATGAAAGACGGTATTATTGCAAGCCGAATTGCTGCCCACGCTGCTGATATTGCAAAAGGTGTTAAAGGTGCAAGAGATTGGGATAGAAAAATGGCAGAAGCAAGACGTGCTTTGGATTGGGACGCACAGTTTGAACAGGCTATCGACCCAGAAAAAGCAAGAGCATACAGAGAATCTTCAATGCCAGAAATAACAGAAACTTGTACTATGTGTGGCGAGATGTGTGCTGTTAAAAATATGAACAGAATACTTGAAGGTGTTGACATCGGAATTTAAAAGTAAAAAGAGGACAGAGGAACTTTGCCCCACCTTAGTTTTAAAGTTACTTAAAACCTAGCACATAAAATATTGTGGACAAATCTCCACTATCTTTAAAAGCTCTTGAGAGTTTCTCTCAAGAGCTTTTATTAATTCAATTTATTTTATTATTTATTTTATTACTACAATGTTATAGTAATAATTTTATCTATACCGTTATATTCAACTTTTGCACCAAAGGCCTCTGACACAAATCTCAAAGGTACCATTGAATAGCCGTTTACACTTTTAGGACTAACACTTAATTTTATATTTTTTGAATTTACAGTTGCTATGTTATATCCAAGGATTATAGAAACGGTTTTACCGTCTTTTGTTGATGTTATAGTTTTGCTATCTGCATCAAATGAAATATTTGCACCAAGTGCCTCAAAGATAGCACGCATAGGGACCATTGTTGTTCCATTTTCAATATATGGTGGTTGCTCAAAAGAAAGTTCTTTTCCGTTCAAAATAACGGTAATATTTTTTAATGCACTAGATGTGTTGTCTATGTTTGTATAATTGTTCATTATTACATTTACTATTCCGTGGGCAACAACAGTTTCTTCCAAATTAGAATAACCATATATTTCGCCAAGTGACGTACTGTTTGATGTAGTTAAAAACTCTACTATTTTTTCAACATTGTCTTCATATTTTGCAAAGTTTATTATTGTATAACCATCTATCATTTCATTTACAGATTTATCAAAACCTAATTCTCTAAACTTGTTCATTTCATCTGTGTAGTAGGTATCGAACTCAAACGCCGAACCTCCACCATTAAAAGAAAGCTTGTTTTCAAAATTAGTTCCGTTGTAAGAGCATATCTGCACATCGAAAATTATACCGTCAGCAAAGCAAGTTGAATATGACATATTTTCAACACATATATATTTTTTGCCGTTTGTTTCTTTTATAAAGAACTCATATTCTCCAGCGTCAGAGTTTAAAAACTCTGATGTTGAAAAACTATCAGCAAGAACTATCTCGCCGTTTTTTTCTTCATACATTTCAGCTATAACGGTTCCTGTAGATTTATTTCTGTCATAGATGTCAGGTGTTTCTAATTTTTCGCCACCTTTTTCAATTCTAAATACAAGAAGTTCATTTTTAGTATCATTGTCAAAATCGGCAATTTTGCCCCCAATTACACCATTTTTAAAATCAATCATATTTCCATAAAGAGTATCTTGTGTATAGTTAAATGACGATTTTTCAAATTTAGCCTTTTCAAGTTCAGAATAAAAAGTTTTGAAATCATTACTATTTGCATACACCATAAATGACATACAAGATACGCTCATAACGATAGCTGTAATGCAAGCTGTTATTTTCTTTAACATTTTGTCAACACCTCTCTAAGTATATTATTTTAAATTATTTTATATAGTTTTCTACGTTGTCAATATTAAGTGATAATATTTTTTCTAAATAATCTGAAGACGCACCAGCTGGAAGTTTAATTACTGCAAAGTTAGGGCAATTGAAAAATGCGTTACTTTGCAATATTTCTGGTGGATTTTTAGACATAAATTCTACAGAGCTTAAAGCAGAGCAATCTTTAAACGCATAGTCGCCAATTGTAGTTATTGAATCTGGGAATGTAATTTTTGCAATGTTTGTTTTTGTAAATGCGTAATCACCAATTTCAGTCAATTTACTTGGCAATGTAATTTCTGAAATTTTTGTATTTGCAAATGCGTAATCATCGATTTTTTCAAGATTTTCATTTAAAGTTACAGAGCTTAATTTTAAGTTGCTAAATGCACCGATACCAATTTCTTTTACTGTATCCGGTATAATAACTGTGTCTGATGAATTTTTCCCAGGATATTGGATTAATTTTGTTTTATCTTTTGAATAAAGTACACCGTTTTCTGTGTAGAAGTTTACACCATTATTTATATTAAATGACGAAATACCTGTACAACCCTCAAAAGCAAAATCGCCTATTTCCTCTAATTCGTAAGGTAGATTTACTACCCCAGAAATGCCGGTGTTTTTAAATGCGTTGTTTGCGATTTTTCTAACTGTATCAGGGATAGTTATGTCGCTTCCACCTTTTCCGAGTGGGTATTTAATTAATTCTGTCAATTGATAGTTGTATAAAACACCGTCAACTATATCAAAATGTTTTTCTGTTGAATTTATGTTAAACTCATTTATATATTTACAATCAGCAAGGGCATTATCTTCTATTTTACTTACACTTGATGGAATTGTAAAAACAGAAGCTATATTTGCTGATGGGTAATGTATAAGTGTTGTTACGTTGCTGTTATATAAAATTCCACTTTCAACTGTACAAGCTGTTGGATTACCCTTTGTTGCTGTAAATGTTTCTAATGATGTACAACCTGTAAATACTTCATCGCCCAATTTTGAAAGCATTTTTGGTAAATCAATTGTTTTTACTGATTTACAATTATAAAAAGCATAATCACCAATTGTTTTTAATTGCTGGCTTAATGAAATTGTTTTCAAGTTTGCACATTCAGCAAAAGCATAATTTCCAAGTTCTAAAATTGAATTTGATAAAGTTGCAGAAGAAAGATTTGTATTCGCGAAAGCGTAATCGTTTATATATTTAGTGCCATTTCCGAAAGACACTTCGCCCAAATTCTCACAACTATAAAAAGTTGCTGTCTGAATTGTTTCCATATTTGAAGGTATACTAATTTTAGATACCTCTGTAAATGCAAAAGCACCTTTTCCGATAGATGTTATTGTTGGAGATAAATTTATTGTTCTAAGTGTTGATTTATAAAAAGCATAATCACCTATTTCTAAAACATTTACGCCCATTTTTATATTAGTCAACACTGGGCAATTTGCAAAAACAAAAGCACCCATTTTAAATAAATTTGATGGTAAAGTCACATCTGTAAGATTATCAGCACTATAAAAAGCATAGTCATTAATTTCTGTAGTTTCATCTCTTACTGTATATGTCGTTGAAGCTATTGCATCTGGGTATTTTATTAAACTTTTGTATGCTGAACCGTATAAAACACCGTTATCTGACTTAAAATAAGGACTATCAGCAGATACGTTTATTTCCTCTAATGACGGACAGTTTAAAAAAGCTGATGCACTTACATTTTTTACACTTTTGCCAAAAGATATTTTCTTGATTTTTTTGTTTGATGAAAATGCACCATTTTCAATTTTTGTTACAGCATAAGATTTACCTTTGATTGTTATCACATCTGGAATTACAACTTCCTCTGCGTCAAGAGATGAGTTATTTCCAACAGCAACCTCACCAAGAGAAACAGCACCTGCTTTTTTTAAAAAGTTATAAACTATTCCATTTGATGTTGCATAAGGTGCGTTTGATGAATATTCTGGTATATTTATATCAAAAACAGGACTGTCAGCAAATGCTGTAATTGAATTTGCCGATGCAATAACACAGCTACAAAGTGCCAATGATATAAATTTTTTTATATTATTTTTTTTCATACGTCACATCTTCCTTTCTTGTTAGGTCCTAATTTATTTTTGTATAAAAATTTGAATTTTTTTGTCTTTATACATTTACTTGATTTCATTATATCATAAAAAAACGTTTTATTTAATATTTTAATGAAAATGTTATAAAAAATTAATTTTACAGTAATATATAAAAAAATCTTGAAATATAGTTTGAAATGTGTTTTAAAATATGTTAATATTGTAGTATAATATTATAGAAAAAATAAGGAAATTTTTAAGGAGGTTTTTAAAATGGCATACGCAAGAGCAAAAAAACATTATAGAGCAGTTCAAAAACAAATTGAAATGTCACCTAAAAACGGAATCTTCATTCCTAAGAAAAAGAAAAACTTACTTATCTGTGTTAGCGTTGCAGTAGTGGTTTTAGCTTTTATAAAAGGTCTTTTGGTAGGATATATTTTAGGTAAACACGATTAATTATTTATAAAAAATGAAAATACAAAAATAAAAGGGTAATACTGACTTTACAAACTTTGGTTTTCTATAGTAAAGCTAGACTAGCTTGTTCAGGTTGCCTTTTTATTTTGAGAATTTACAACTGAAAGGAATTATGAAATTATGAAATTAGGTATCGTAGGATTACCAAACGTTGGTAAAAGTACGCTTTTTAACTCTTTAACTCAAGGTGGGGCAGAATCAGCAAACTATCCATTCTGTACTATCGACCCAAATGTTGGTATCGTTCCTGTTCCTGACAAACGTCTTGATGTACTTGCTGATATGTATAAAACAGAAAAAGTTACCCCTGCTGTAATCGAATTTGTTGACATCGCCGGACTTGTAAAAGGTGCAAGTAAAGGTGAAGGCCTTGGTAACAAATTCCTCTCACATATCCGTGAAGTTGATGCTATTGTTCACGTTGTTCGTTGTTTTGAAAACTCTAACATTGTTCACGTTGATTCTAGCGTTGACCCTATAAGAGATATTGAAACTATTAATATGGAACTTATTTTCTCTGACCTTGATGTTATTGAAAGAAGAATTTCAAAAACAGAGAAAGCTGCTAAAGCCGACAAATCTCTTAAAAAAGAGCTTGACATTCTTCTTAAAATCAAAGAAGTGCTTGAAGACGGAAAAAATGCAAGAACAATCGAATTTGATGACCCTGACGAAATAGCATTTGTTGAAAGCCTTACTTTGCTTACTTATAAACCTGTTATTTACGCAGCAAATGTCTCTGAAGAAGACCTTGCTGATGACGGAGCAAGCAACCCTTATGTACAGCAAGTTAGAGAATTTGCAAAAGAAGAGGGTTCAGAAATTTTTGTTGTTTGTGCAAAAATCGAAGAAGAAATCGCCGAGCTTGATGCTGAAGAAAAGAAAATGTTTTTAAATGACTTAGGTACTGACCAAAGTGGTCTTGATAGACTTATAACAGCCGGATATAGACTTTTAGGGCTTATAAGTTACTTAACTGCTGGTGTTAAAGAGGTTCGTGCTTGGACCATCACTAATGGTACAAAAGCACCTGGTGCAGCCGGAAAAATCCATAGTGATTTTGAAAGAGGTTTCATCAGAGCAGAAGTTGTTACATACGATGACCTTACTAGACTTGGAAGCTATAACGCAGCAAAAGAACAAGGTCTTGTGCGAAGCGAAGGAAAAGAGTATGTTGTTAAAGACGGAGATGTAATTCTTTTCAGATTTAATGTATAGTTACGCCGAAATTTTCAGAACGGTTTGATTTTGCAGAAAAAATGCACTTTGATTGCTGGCAAGTCTTTTGCCTGCAATTCAAACAAAGTTTGAAAGAATTGCATTTTTTCAAGAAATCAGTGAAAGAAAATTTCGAGAATAAATTACGCCGAAATTTTCAGAACGGTTTGATTTTGCAGAAAAAATGCACTTTGATTGCTGGCAAGTCTTTTGCCTGCAATTCAAACAAAGTTTGAAAGAATTGCATTTTTTTAAGAAATCAGTGAAAGAAAATTTCGAGAATAAATTACGCCGAAATTTTCAGAGTGATTTGATTTTTTATAAAAACGCAGTTTTTACAAAAAATTAACGAAAAAAATTTTCGGAAACCTAAAACTACCACAACATTAGTTGTGGTAGTTTTTTTTGTGCAAAAAATAAATATCTGTATGTTATCTTACGCATTGTGATTGTAGCTTAAAATATATACATCTTAATTGTTTACCTATAATAAGTATAGGGTTGACAATCAAAAAACCTAGTAGTAAAATAAATGTAAACTTATTTTTCAAAAGGTGGTAGACAATTATGATGGCTAAACTTGCAGAAGAAATAATAAAAAATAACAAACGTCTTTCAAAAAATGATGATTTAGATTTTTTAATTGATTGTGATTTAGACGAACTTAGTTTTTATGCAAACAAAATAAGGCAACATTTTAGAGATAATTCGATTAATTTTTGTACAATAATCAATGGTAAAGGTGGTGGGTGTAAAGAAAATTGTAAATTCTGTGCCCAATCAGCCCATAATCATACAGGTTTTAAAATTCATTCTTTCCTTGAAACAGATGAAATACTTGATGATTGTAAAAAAAGAGCCGAAAACGGTATTGACTGGTACTCTATAGTTACAGCCGGAAGAAAATTATCAGGAGATGATTTTGACAAAGCTGTTAAAACTTTCAATGTTTTATCGAAAGAGTGTGATATTAAACTTTGTGCATCGTTTGGACTTCTTGATTATGATGATTTTATGAAACTTAAACAAAGTGGAGTTACACGTATCCACGCAAATATCGAAACATCAAGAAACTTTTTCCCTAATATATGCACAACACATACATTTGACGACAAAATAAACTGTATTAAAGCGGCAAAAAAGGCTGGTCTTGAAGTCTGTTCAGGTGGAATAATCGGAATGGGTGAAAGTTTTAATGATAGAATAGATATGGCACTTGAACTTGCCGAACTTGATGTCAATTCTATCCCTATAAATGCTTTGCTCCCAGTTAAAGGAACTGCATTAGAAAACTATGAAAGTCTTACAGAAGACGAAATAATAAGAACTATAGGTATATTTAGATTCATCAATCCCGAAAAAGAAATAAGGCTTGCAGCTGGTCGAGCATTAATTAAAGAGGGAGGAAAAAGAGGCTTTTTATCTGGTGCCGATGCTACTATAACAGGTGATATGTTAACAACAACAGGAACTTCTATAAAAAGTGACTTTGAACTCAGAGAAAAAGTTAAAACTGAATTAGATAATTTAAATTAAAAATATAAAAATTTATGCTATAAAAATGAAAGGTGATTTTATTATGAATTCAAACGTTAAAAACATTACACAAATTGCACTTCTTACGGCCGTTTTGTGCGTGCTTAGTCCATTAACAATATACTTACCTATAAGTCCCGTACCTATTGCCCTCGGCAACTTTGTCATTTACATATTTGCGATACTTTTAGGAACAAAAAAATCATTTATGGGCGTTATTATATTTATACTTCTTGGTGCAGTCGGTCTTCCTGTATTTTCTCAAGGTCAAGGTGGATTTGCCTATCTTGTAGGGCCTACAGGAGGTTATTTATTCGGCTATTTATTCTGTTCATTAGGTACATCTATAGGCGAAAACATCGGAAACCGTGTTTCTGACAACAAAGTTATTAGAACAGCAATTCTTGTTTTAGGAATGGTTATCGGAACAATTTTATGCTATTTACTCGGAACAATTTGGTTATCCTATCTCAACAATCTTGATTTTGACAAAGCTTTAGCTGCTGGAGTTATCCCTTTTATCCCTGGCGATACTGCTAAAATTATAATAGCTATTATTTTAACTACCCCTTTAAAATCTCGCCTCAAACGTTTTATTTAAACAATGAGTTGCAAATATGGGGGTTGTCTAAGACCGTGGGGCGTTGCCCCAAACCCCTTAAAACCGTGGGCGTTGCCCACACCCACAAGCCTTTGAAAAGG
>CABVAP010000014.1 GCA_902496345.1 uncultured Eubacteriales bacterium | reverse complement strand
TTTGAACAAATCTGATACCACGCATATAAGATGCAGCAGCAAAACCAGCCATATCTCCAACTACACCACCACCAAGGGCAATTATAACAGATTTTCTGTCAAGTCCTTGCTCAACAAAGTGGGCAAAAAACTCTCTGATAGTGTCAAGATTTTTGCTTTTTTCTCCAGCCGGAAATGTATAATTAGAAACTTGAGAAAAGCATTTTTCAGCAATTTTTTTTACATCTTCAAGGTAATATTTTTCTGTATTTGTATCACAAATTATGCAAACTTTCGTACCAGATAAACCAGCTTTTTTAAATGCGTTTTCAAGTTCGCTAAAATCATCTTTTATATAAATAGGATATTCAGATTTTGCTCTTTCTGTTTTTACATAGAGTGTATCCATATCATTTCATCTCCAAATTATTCTTGAATATATTTTTCAGCGATAGCCATAAATTTATCTTCACTAAACCATTCTTCGTAATTTTTATTTTCGCTTTCAACAGCTTTACCAAGTTCAACGATAAAATCAGGAATATCTTTTTCAAGAACAACGCCAAGAGTTTTAGCAAAACGTTCTTTATTTTGATAATCATTACCGTTAATGTGTAAGAAGAAAGCAGGTTCAGCCACTTTATCAATAACTTTAGCAGTACCGTGGAAACCAATTTCACCTATCTGGTGTGTACCACAAGAAGATTGACAACCAGAGATATGTATTTTAGGCAAAGCACCATTTTTTATATTTGCACTTCTTGTAACTTCAACAAGTTTACTTATAAGTCCTTGAGAGTTTCTCAAACCAACTTGACAAATAGCACTACCGATACAGGCAACAGATGTTTCAAAAACATTCTTAGCATTGTCAGTTAAAACCTCAGAAACCTTTTTAATTTCATCAGCTGTACAGTTTATAATATAAATTTCTTCTTCTGGTGCAATTCTAACTTCAACATCTTCAAAATCTTTGATTACATCATATATTTTAACAAAATTTTCGATAAGAGGAGTACCTCCAACAGGGTGGTATCTAAAAGCATAAAGACCAGTTTGTTTTTGTTTAATAACCATATCAGATTCAATATCAGCAGGAGTACCAGTCTTTGTAATTTCTTTTGTAGAAACCTCTATTTCAAGTTTTTCTTCTGCCTTAACTTTTTCGAGGTTTTTGTTGTATTCTTTGATATATTCTTCTTTTCCAAGTACATCAAGCATATATCTAGTTCTTGCTTTACCTCTGTTTTCGTAGTTTCCGTGTTCCATAAATGTAAGAACCATAGCTTTGATGTAATATAAAATATCAGTAGGTGCAACTTTTTGTGCTACACAAACACCCATTTTAGGGTTATTACCAAGGCCACCAGCACTATAAACATCAAAAGTTCCGTCTGGGTTTGAAACAAAACCTAAATCTCTAAAAGTAGCGTGAGGAAGATTTTTAGGTGAATTAGAAAAACAGACTTTAAGTTTTCTAGGAAGTTTAACAGAATTTACAAAAGTAAGAAGATAATCAGCAGCCTTTTCAGCGTAAGGCATAACGTCAAAATTTTCACCAATTTCAACACCGGATAAAGGTGAACACATTATGTTTCTAGGGAAATCCCCACCACCACCGACAGTTATGATGTTATAGTCAAAAGCATCTTCCATAATTTCACAGACAGCTTTTTTATCAAGGTTATGGAACTGGATAGTTTCACAAGTTGTAAAATGTATTTTATCAACATTATATTTTTTAATTGACTCTGTAATAAATTTAAGTTTTTGTTTTGTAAGTCTACCAGCAGTCATACGAAGACGCAACATACTTGCGTTTCCACCTCTTTGGGCATAACTTCCGTATTTTCCAGAAAAACCTTTATAGTCTTTAACGCTCATTTCTTTATTGTAAAACATTTCTGTTTTTTCTTTGAAATCCTTGAGTTCGCTTTTAAATTCTTCTAAATATTTTTCCATATAGAGATTACTCCTTTTAAGTTTATTTTAATGTCAATTTAACAATCCACTTTATTGTAACAGATTTCAACGAAAATATCAAGTTAAAATAAGGTTTATACAACAAACTTTTTTATATACTAAATATTAGAATATACTAAAATCCTAAGGTTTTTGATTTAAAACCTTAGGATTTTAAGTTTGCCTTTTCTTTTATCAATTTATAAACCTCATATAATGCCAATACATCAGATAACGCCCTGTGTGCGTTATTATGCTCTATTCCAAAGTGTTGGGTTATATAGGTCAAATTGTTTTTCGGTAAATCGAGATACTTTCGGCTTAAATAAAGCGTATCTAAAACTTTATTTTCAACTATTTTACCTTGTAATCTTTTTAGATTAGAAATTAAAAAGCTCATATCAAACTTTGCATTGTGAGCAATCAACGGTAAATCACCGATAAAATCAACAAAATCCGGCAAAACCTCTCCTATAACCCTTTTACCATAAATCATTTCATTTGTTATATGAACTTTACTAGCCACAAAAGGAGGAATAATTTTTTCAGGGTCAACAATTTCTGAAAATTCGTCTACAATTTTATCATCAATAACCTTAACTGCCCCAATTTCAATGATTCTATCATTTTGAGGACTAAGCCCAGTTGTTTCAAAATCAAACACAACGTAATCAGAAACATTAGGCTCAGTTATTTTTTCATATACAATTTCATTTTTGCTTGAATTATTTTTATTTTTTTTAGGGTTATAATCATAAAACTCATTTTTGTTTATGTCCGACCTCTTTATGAGGAAATTTATATAATCGTGCATATTAGAAAGTCCTAAATAAGCCTATAACTTTTCCTAATATCGTAACATCATTCAAAATAATAGGCTCAAATGCGTCATTTTCTGGTTGAAGTCTTACGTGGTCGTCTTCGATAAAAAATCTTTTACAAGTTGCTGTGTCACCCTCAACAAGTGCAATAACTATATCGCCGTTTGTTGCAAAAGATTGTTTATTAACGATAACCAAATCTTTGTCAAAAATTCCAGCACCAATCATACTATCGCCTTTTATTTTAAGCATATATGTTTCGTTGTTTTTCAAATATTCAACAGGTATAGGGAAATGCCCTTCTATATGGCTTTCAGCAAGAATAGGTTCACCTGCTGTAACTTCTCCGATAATAGGTACTTGTGCGATTTCCTTTTCTGGTGTATAGAAATTTGACTCAAGAACTTCGATGTGTCTAGTTTTAGCTTTAGAACGTGATATATAACCCTTTTTTTCAAGATTTTTAAGATTAAGATGAACAGATGAAGTTGATGATAAACCAGCAACATCTCCAATTTCTCTAATTGATGGAGGAATACCTTTTGTTTTAATTTCTTGTTTTATAAAGTCAAAAATTATTTGTTGTCTTTTTGTAAGTTTTTCCATACAAATCACTCCTATATTAATTTTGTTACACCACTATATTCATAAAAATATGTCGTATTTAATTACATTATATCACAAATTCCGAAAATGTAAAGCATTATACGAAAAATTGTTCTAATTTTGTATAAAAATTTTATTGCACTACAATTTTACATAGTGGTATGATTATTTATATAAATAAATTATCAGCAGAAGGAGAGTTTTCAATGAATATACTTTGTACATCAAGCAATAGAACATTAATTGTAAAAATAGTTGGAGAAATAGACCATTGTTCATCGAACGAAATAAAAATAAAAACCGACAGAGAGTATAAAAGGCATAAGACAAAAAATATTTTGTTTGATTTAAGCAATGTGACATTTATGGACAGCTCAGGTATTGGGGTAATAATGGGGCGATATAAAAATGTTTTGGCAAATGGTGGTGTTGTTGGGGCTACTAAGATAAGTAAAGAATTGCGTAAAATATTTGAGATTTCAGGGCTTTTTAAAATAATACGATATTATGATAATCCTGAACAAGCATTAAACGAATTTTCTTTCAGGGGGTAAGACAATGAGTTACGAAAACGAAATGACACTAAAATTTAAAAGCACACCCGAAAACGAGGCATTTGCAAGAACAAGTACATCAGTATTTATATCGCCATTAAACCCAACATTAAGCGAACTTAATGATATAAAAACAGCTGTTTCAGAGGCAGTAACGAATGCAATAATACACGGCTATGAAAATAACAATTCAGGCTATGTAGAACTAACCTGTCAGGTAAAAGACAACACAATATACATAAAGGTAGAAGATAAAGGAAAAGGTATTGAGAACATAGAACAAGCAATGTCACCATTATATACATCAAAACCAGACTTAGGGCGTTCTGGTCTTGGATTTACGGTTATGGAGTCGTTTATGGATAAAGTCACAGTGTCTTCGGTAGTTGGGAAAGGAACGGTAGTAGAGATGTCAAAACAAATAATTGGCAGTACAGAGAATTCAACTGAAGAATTAGAAATATATGGATAAAAACATTGAACTTATAGAACTTTCCCAAAAAGGAAACGAAGATGCCAAAAGACAACTTATCGAGAGAAATACAGGTCTTATATGGAGCATAGTAAAAAGGTTTATGAACAGGGGTTATGATGCTGATGACCTTTTTCAACTTGGCTCAATAGGACTGATAAAAGCGATGAATAACTTTGATTTATCTTTTAATGTAAAATTTTCGACCTATGCTGTGCCTATGATAATGGGAGAAATAAAACGTTTTTTAAGAGATGACGGACCTATAAAAGTTTCAAGGTCAATAAAAGAGCTTGCAATCAAGGCAAAACAGATAGAAGACACTTTCACAAAAAAGACAGGGAAAAGCCCAACAGTAAACTTTATAGCGAAACAGCTAAATATATCTGTTGATGAGCTAATTGTCGCATTAAATTCAAAAAAGGAAATAGAATCTATATATAGCACAGTTTATCAAAATGACGGAAACCCCGTTTACCTCATTGATAAACTAAATACAAACGAAAATTCTGACGAAAAGCTTATAAATAATATTCTGCTAAAACAGCTTATAGAAAACCTGCCAGAAAGAGAACAAAAGATAATAAAACTAAGGTACTTTGAGGATAAGACGCAAACCGAAGTAGCTAAAACAGTCGGACTTTCGCAGGTGCAAATATCAAGGATAGAAAAGAAACTGCTAAACTCTTTTAAAAATGAATTATAGCAAATTATATATCTATAAAGGGTGTGTTTATTATTTTAAATGTTGAAAAATCTGATGATACACTAAATATAGCACTAGAGCTTAACGAAACAGAGCTTTCAAAAAGTACATTAAACACAGGCTATGACTTCTCAAATAATCTCTGGGAAGTCATTGTCAAATATAACGGAAATTTAGAAATCATAAAAGATGAATTAGGTGTTGAAACAGAAATTTTATCGGCAAATTATGCAATAATTACCTTGTCAGAAGAAAAAATAAATTTACTAATCAATTATCGTCAAATCGAATATATCGAAAAGCCAAAAATTCTGGAATTTATGCTTAATAACTCTTTAATCAGTTCTTGTATACCACAAATAACTGAAAACAGCTCAAATCCATACACAGGCAAAGGCGTGATAATAGGATTAATGGACTCTGGAATAGATTATACAAGCCCAGATTTCAGAAACCAAGACGGAACAACGAGAATACTATATATGTGGGACCAAACGGACTATTCTGGCAATCCACCAAATGGTTTTTTAGGGGGAACAGAATATACATCAAGTCAAATAAATTCTGCCCTATCCTCTGAAAATTCGTTTGACATAGTTCCGGAAACCGACTATATAGGTCACGGAACAGCCGTTGCCGGTGTTGCTGCCGGAAATGGAAGAAGAAGCAGGGGCGTATATAGGGGTGTAGCTTACGAAAGTTCGTTAATAGTTGTAAAATTAGGTGAACGAGGCAGAGAATCGTTTGCAAGAAACACCGAAATAATGCGAGCGATAAAGTACGTAACTGATAAAGCAATTGAACTTAATATGCCGTTAGCGATAAATTTAAGTTTTGGAACTAACAACGGTTCACATAGTGGCGATTCTCTTTTTGAAACTTATATAAATGATATGTGTACGGTATGGAAATCTGTAATATGTGTCGCAAGTGGAAACGAAGGCTCAACAGGACATCATTATGAAAACAAAATAAATACAGGAGATACAGACGAAATAGAAATACTTATTTCTAGTGGATTAAACTCATTATTTATAAATCTATGGAAAAATTTTGTAGATAAATTTAACTTTGAAATAATTGCACCCAACGGTAATTCAACAGGAGTAATAAGATTCAACGCTGAAAACATAAAATATAATTTCAGCAATTGCACAGTATTTACAAATATCGGAGTTCCGACACCATATAACATAAGCCAACAGGTATTTTTTGAAATAATTGCAAACGACAACTATATACCTAACGGTATATGGCGATTGCGAATTTATGGGTACAATATAGTTGACGGAAAATTTAATATATGGTTACCGGTAACAGAGGTTGCAACAAGGGATACAAGGTTTTTACAACCAACTATAAATACTACACTAACTATTCCGTCAACAGCTGAAAGAGTAATAACAGTCGGTGGATATAACTCACTTACAAATTCCGTTTCCGATTTTTCCGGTAGAGGTTATACAAGGAATAATATGGTTAAACCGGATATATCGGCACCAGCTGTTGAAATTACAACACTAAATACATCTGGAGGATATTCGCCACAAACAGGAACAAGCATAGCAGTGCCACACGTGACAGGTGCGTGTGCTGTTTTAATGGAATGGGGAATTGTTAGAAATAACGACCCTTTTTTATATGGGCAAAAATTAAAAGCATATTTAAGGTTAGGAGCAAATAGACAGCAAAACATTACATACCCAAATGAAAGCTGGGGTTATGGAACTCTTTGCCTTGCAAATATTTTTAATAACCTAAGAACACCGTCAAATATTTTTATATCTCAAACAGATGTCGAAAATAACAGCATTGTAACTGAAGATATGATATATTCAAATGATTATGCTGATTTTGTTGCAAAACTAAATAGCATTTCACGTGAATATATAATAAACGACCCCAATTTATTATACTGCACTTTTTTTGATAACGACTATGCCGTCATATACATAGATAGACAAAAGCTATCAAATTACCAATTAAATCAAGCACTTTCATATATAAGCGAACCGTTTTTATTAGGCCTATTGGACACATCAGCATTAGAGGCATCTGGAATACTTAGCTTACAGACATTACCATATTTAACTTTAACAGGTCAAGGCACACTCATCGCAATAATTGACACAGGAATTGATTACACAAATGAGGCATTTATATATGAGGACGGAACATCTAAAATATATAGTATATGGGACCAAACAATACCAAATGGAAATAAACCGGACGGTATATGTTATGGAAGTGAATTTACAAATGAAGATATAAACAACGCACTTAGAAGTGAGAACCCACTAGAGATAGTTCCATCAACAGATGAAATAGGTCACGGAACATTTATAGCATCTGTAAGTGCTGGAAGAGCAATACAATCTCAAAATTTCAGAGGTGCTGCCCCTGATGCTGAATTAGTTGTCGTCAAACTAAAACCAGCAAAACAATATTTAAAAGAATCAAAGGCTATGTTCACAAATGCAAATGCGTATTCATCAGCAGATTATATGTACGCTATCCAGTATGTAAAAATGGTTGCTGAAAGAGGCAAAAAACCAATCTCAATAGCTGTTAGTTTGGGTACTAATGAGGGTTCGCATAATGGTTTATCTATCTTAGAGGACTTTTTGTCTGTGACAGCATTAAGAGATTCTTTTATCGTCAATGTTGCCTGTGGAAACGAAGCGACAGCAAAACATCATACCCTAGTTAATTTCACACCAGAAACAGTTTCAAGAGATGTCGAGTTTCGTGTCGGAGCAAATGAAAGAGGGTTTGTCATTAATATATGGTACTATTTACCAGACAGAATTTCTATAGCCTTGCGTTCGCCACTTGGTGAAACAATTGAAAGACTACAACCAATTTTAAATTCAAGACGAGAAATAAATCTTGTATTAAACAATGGCAAAATAATAATAGAATACCCTGCATCGCAATTTCAAGGTGTAGGTCAACAAATAAAAATCACATTTTTAAATCCAGCAGAAGGTATATGGAATTTAACTTTATTCAATGACTTAATAGTAAACGGTTTTGTACACTTGTGGTTACCGATAACAGGGTTTATAGGTGAAAATACATTTTTCTTAACTCCAGACCCGTCATATACAACAGTAGTACCGGCGACAGGTAGAAACCTTATTTCTGTTGGAGGATATGACCATATAACAGATTCAATATTTTCGGATTCAAGCAGAGGGCCAAATACATTAAACGTTTTAAATCCTTTGTTTGTTTCGCCAGCAGTTAATGTAGATGGAATTTCAAACACAGGCTTTACAAGAATGACAGGAACAAGTGTAGCTGTAGCAATAACAGCAGGTGCAGCAGCACTACTTTTAGAATGGGGGTATATACGAGGAAATGATTACTTCATAAATACCCCAAATGCAGCGTCATATTTTATTCGAGGAACAACAAGAAATGAAAATGAAATTTACCCAAACAATATATGGGGATACGGAAAACTAAACCTATATAACACTTTTAGGTCGTTATTATAAAAAATAAAACCTTACAAAATTACATTTCTTTAAAATAGATATATCTACAAAACGCAATTTATTGATAAAATAAGACCTTGAGGAACAACCTCAAGGTCTGTTTTATCAAATTTATCAAGATAGTAAAACTTCTCCATTATATTTAACAAATTCAATATTACAAGCTTTTAACATCTCAATGCTCATTTCATCTGGATACATTTCAAGTGCAATTATTTTAACTATTCCAGCATTTATAATTTGTTTAAGGCATAATGAACAAGGACTTGCTGTAACGTAAATAGTTCCCCCTTTACAAGATACACCGTTTACTGCACATTGAGTTATTGCGTTGTTTTCTGCGTGTACAGCTCTACATAGCTCGTGCCTTTCGCCACTAGGAATATTCATTTTTTGTCTTAAACATTCGTTAAGGTCACAACAATTGGGAAGACCTTTCGGTGCTCCATTATATCCTGTTGCAAGAATTTGATTTTCTTTTACAATAACTGCCCCAACCTGTCGCCTTATACAAGTAGAACGCTTACTTGCAAGAACAGCCATAGACATAAAATATTCGTCCCAACCTATTCTTTCCATTTCATATACAACTCCTTAGATTCTTTGACGCACAACTTCATAAATAAAAATACTTCCGGCAATAGACGCATTCATCGATTCAGCCATACCTGGCATAGGTATTTTAACAAGTTTAGTTGCCCTATCAGAAATTTCATCAGAAAGACCATTGGCTTCGTTGCCAATAAGTATCGCAGAGCCTTTTGTAAGTTCAAGTCCATAAGGAAATATATTTCCTTTAAGATGTGCTGCATACATAGAAATATTATTTTGTTTCAATTCGTCACAAACCTCAACAAAATCTAAATTACATATAATTGGTAAATGAAAAATTGAACCCATAGTCGCTCTGATAACTTTGTTATTATATAGGTCAACGCAACCTTTTGAAAGCAATACCCCGTCTGCTCCAGCAGCGTCAGCCGTTCTTATAATAGTGCCAAGGTTACCAGGGTCACAAACTCTTTCAAGCATAACAAAAAAAGGATTTTCTTTTTTTATTATTTCCTTAAAATCAAACTCTTTTTGTCTACAAACAGCTAAAATTCCCTGAGGTGAAACAGTATCCGATATTTTAATAAATAACTCATCAGGTACACAAAAAACATCGATGTCAGAAAATTTTTCAAAAGAAATATTTTCACTTTTGCTATAGCTTTCGGAAACTATAATATATTCTGTATACCAACTATCTGGAATTTCAAAAACAATACGTTCACCCTCTATAACAAAAAGATTAGTTTTGTCCCTTTCCTTTTTCATTTTTAAGGCATTAACTTGTTTTATATATTTGTTTTGATTGCTTGTTATATTAGCACTAATTTTAATCATAATCACTACCTATTTCATTTTTTGAATATCTGTATGTTCGCCTATTACAATGAGAATATCATTTTCAAATATATTTTCTGATGCCCTAGGTGATACAATAACATCATTATCCCTTTTTATCGCAACAATGTTTAAACCGTGTTTTGCACGTATATTTGATTCTGTAAGTGGAATATTAAGCCATTCTTTTTTTGGCTCAATTTCAGCAATTGTAAACTTATCAGAAAGATTTATAAAATCGATAATGTTAGATGTAATAAGATTTGTTGCAATTCTAACACCCATATCTCTTTCCGGCAAAACAACTCTGTCTGCCCCAACTTTATTTAAGATTAACTTTTGCATTTCACTTTTTGCCTTGGCGATAACCCTTTTTACACCCATTTCTTTAGCAATAAGGGTTGCCATAATACCAGCTTCCATATTTTCACCAATGGCAATAACAACGACATCAAAGTTATTAAGTCCTAAAGCTCCCATAGCGTGAACATCAGTAACATCTGCTCTTGTAACGTTACTTGCATATTTGCTCATTTCGTTTACTGCCTCAACATTTCTATCAACACATAAAACGTCACAACCATTATCAACAAGGGTCCTCGCAATACTTTGACCAAACCTACCAAGCCCTAAAACGGCAAATTGTTTATTTTTAGACATAAGTAACTAACCTCCAAAGTAATTAACCAACAAATATTTTTTCTTCTGGATAATGAAGAAGATTTTTACCAGAATTTTTTGATGCAAGTGCAACAGCTATTGTAACAGGGCCAAGTCTGCCTATAAACATAGCAAAGCAAAGAAATAACTTACCAAGTATCGATAAATAAGGTGTTATTCCGACCGAAAGTCCAACTGTTCCAAGTGCAGAACTTGTTTCATAGAATAAATCCATAAATTCATAGTCATAATCTATTCCTTTTTCAGTAAATGAAAGAGCAATAGAAAAAACAAGCAAGAAGCCTATCATCATAACAACAACAGTAAGTGCCTTTTGTAATGTGTTAAATGATATACTTCTTTTAAATACAGAGATAGAGTCCCTACCCTTTATAACTGAAATAACGGCAACAATTATCGCACCAACTGTGATAGTTTTCATACCACCAGCCGTACTACCTGGCGAACCACCGATAAGCATAAACATAATTCCAAGAAGTTTTGTTGCGTAAGTCAAATCACCTTGACTTATAGTTGTAAAACCAGCCGTTCTATAGCTTACGGATTGGAAAAATGAAGCTATCAATTTATCAAAAAAGTTCATATTTCCAATAGTTGAGGCATTATCATATTCACTAAAGAAAATATATACCCAACCAAAAACTATCAAGAAGAGAGAGATAGTTATAACAAGCTTACTGTGTAAGGATAATTTTCTCAAAATAGTCCTAAAAGAAAAATCAAAATTTTTTCGTAATTTAAAAACTTTCCAAACATCAGTCCAAACAACAAATCCAAGTCCACCTATTATTATCAATAAAGCAATAACCAAATTTACGTACCAATCACCAACATATTCAGCAAGACTGTTTTTCCCTAATATGTCAAACCCTGCATTACAAAAAGCCGAAATTGAGTGGAATATACTTTTAAAAGCTCCAGAGAAAAAACCATACCTAGGGATAAATTTAAAAGCCAACAAAATAGAGCCTGTTCCCTCAAAAAACAAAGTTCCAAGTATAATTTTTTTTGAAAAAGAAACCATACCTTGAAAAGTGTCAAGATTAAAAGATTCTTGCATAACGATACGTTCTTTAAGCGTAACCTTTTTACCAAGTACAACAAGAACACTTGTAACAATTGTCATAAAACCTATTCCACCTATTTGTATAAGAAATAAGATTACTAACTTACCAAAAATTGTCCAATGTTCAAGCGTATTCAAAGTAGAAAGCCCCGTAACACAAAGTGCAGAGGTTGCCGTAAAAATAGCATCTATAACGGTAGTTTCTCTACCATCAGCACAAGAAAAAGGCATAAGCAATAAAATCGTTCCAATTATATTAAGCAATAAAAAACCGATAACTATAATTTGAGTTGGACTCAATTTCATAAAAATTCTTCGCAACATCAAAAAAACTCTCCTTTCGGCATTTTTGAATAATTATATCACAAGTTTAAAAATAATAAAAGAGAAATTTTGTACACAAAAAGTCATTTAATGTATTTAATAGAAAAAAAGTCTGTAATTCACTAGAAAATTTGCATTTTTTAAATAGTTATGTTAGAATAGTACGAAAAACAAAAAGGAGAAAAAAAATGTCATTAATCAGACTTGATAAAATGCTTTCAAATAGTGGCATAGGTAGCCGAAAAGACGTAAAAAATTTGATAAAATATGGCAAAATAAGTGTTGACGGAGCAGTTGTCAAAAAAAGCGATATAAAAATTGATACGGAAAAAAATAAAGTAACAGTTGATGGCAAAGAAATTTCATATAAAAAATATATTTATCTAATTATGAATAAACCAGCCGGAGTTATTTCAGCAACAGAGGATAAAAAAGAAAAGACTGTTATAGATATTTTGCCAGAAGAATACAAAAACTTTGATGTTTTTCCAGTTGGTAGGCTTGATAAAGACACTGTTGGCCTTTTGATTTTAACAAATGACGGAGATTTTGCCCATAACACACTTTCGCCGAAAAAGCACGTTCCAAAAAAATATTTTGCAAAAGTCACAGGTGTGGTTGATAATTCCGATATTGAAAGTTTTAAAAATGGGATAGAATTTGAAAATGGAGAACTTTGCAAAAGTGCGAAATTAGAAATATTAAAAACATCAGACAAAGAATCAGAAGTGTATGTAGAAATTTCAGAGGGCAAATTTCACCAAGTAAAGAAAATGTTTAAAGTTGTTGGCAAAGAAGTTTTATATTTAAAACGAGTAAAATTCGGTGGGTTATCTCTCAATGAAAATTTAAAAGAAGGCGAAACAGCCGAATTAACAGAAGATGAGTTCAATTCAATATTTAACTTTTAGAATTAAATCCAGTTTTATATTTTAAGATAAATATTAATCAATTATTTATTTTGACCATTTAATCAAATTTGTTGAATTTTTACAAACTTTTTAAGTTATATTTATTTAAAGCCTTTAAACCCATAAACTCCACCCTCTTTCGTAATTTTGACCAAACAAAATCATTTTAAAGAAAGTGGAGTTTATAAAATCAATCAAGTATTTTATATTCTACATTTTTCCCATAAGATTTTTTGTAACTTCCATAAAAGCTTTCGCTGCCTTTGTGATATGTGTATTTTCCCTATAAGCAAGAACGGTTGTCCAAGATAAAGGAGGATTGCCTATAGAGTAAAACTTGATATTTTTTGAAGATGCTAAATGAGCAGAAGACTCCGGCACAAAAGATACCCCCATACCAGCCTCTGTAAGTCGCAAAGAAGTTTCTATACTACTTGTTTCAATAAGGACAGACGGCTTAAACCCTGTTGTTGCAAAAAGAATATCTGAAATTTGTCTAACTCTTTGCTCTGGGTGTAGCAATATAAATTCTTCGTTTCTAAGTTCATTCAAATTAATTTCCGAATATGCAACTTCCCCTGTTTCAGATTTCTGAATTTTTTCATTTCCCGGTTTAAAACTTTTGGGTGCAGCGACAAATATTTTTTCTGATAAAATCTTTTCCGATATTATATTGTGTTTTTTTATAGGTAAATTCATAAGGCAAATATCAACCATATCTTTGGTCAACAAATCCTCAAGCTCATCTGACGGTGCTTCAGTCAATGTAAGTTTTATCCCTGGATATTTCTTTTTAAACACAGGTAAAATTTTTGGTAAAAGGTGATTTGCCTTTGATGGAGTAAGTCCGATGTTGAGTTTGCCTGTTGCTAATTCGTTAATATCTTCATACCTCTGGGTCATATTTTCAAGAAGCTTCAATATAGTTGATGCTGTTTCAACATAAATCTCACCCTCATAAGTAAGTTTAAGTGGATTTGTTGTCCTATCAAAAAGATTTACTTTTAAATTAGATTCAAGTCTATTTATATATTGGCTTAAAGACGGCTGAGAAATATATAACTTTTTTGCAGCTTTCGAGAAGCTTCTTTCCTTTGCAATCGTAAGTACATATTCAAATTGTTTAAAATCCATAAATTTACCTCCAAAAAAATTGTTTAATTTTAACATATAAAATATTATTTCTTAACAATATAAGTAAAATTTTCACTTGCATACATAGCATTAATATTATATTATATATATATAAAATAATATTAGAATTATTTCATTTATAATAGTACAATGAAATAGATGAAATTACAATATGTTATTAAATAATTTTAAGAAAATCGCTGAAATATGTCTAATTATCTACAGATTGTCAGATAAATCAGCATTTTCTCAGATAAATCTACTGGAGGGATTTTTATATGACAACATCAGAAAAAGTCGAACAACTTTTTTCACGAATTAATTCAGCCCCTACCGATTCAAAACTTATCCTTGAAAAATTGTATGACGAAGGAAGTTTTGTTGAGGTAGGTTATTTTAACGATTGCTCTGTTGTAACAGGCTATGGCGTTATAAATGGTGAGCTTGTTTATGCTTACTGCCAAAGTGGCGCTATAAACGCAGAACATTCTAAAAAAATTGCTAGGATTTATGAACTTGCACTTGAAGTTGGTTCTCCTGTTATAGGTATCCTTGATTCAGAAGGTACTGAACTTGATGAAATTTCTGATTGTTTCGAAAACTATGGCGCTTTACTTTCTAATCAGTCTAAAGCAAGTGGTGTTATTCCACAGATAGCAATTTTAAAAGGTGATTGTATCGGTATGTCATCTTTTATACCAGCTTTGTCAGACTTTACCTTTATGATTGACAAAACTAAAATGTTTATGAGTAGCCCAGCTACATTCAAAGGGCTTGACGGAAAAAGTTTAACTTACGATTCTCTTGGTGGAAGCGAAGCCTGTGCGAAAAAAGGTACTATCGCTGCATCTTTCAGCAATATAGATGATTGTATCAAAGACGTAAGAGAACTTGTTTCGTTTCTTCCATCAAACAACATTGACGAAGAGTTAAGTGCTACTGCTGATGACTTGAACAGAGAAGATGAAAAGCTTAATTCTGTTGTCGTTGATGAGTCTAGCGAACTTGATGTCGAGTATATAATAAAATCAATTTCAGATAAAAACGAATTTATTGAAATCAAAAAATTATATGCACCAACAATTGTAACAGGATTTGCTAAGTTTGACGGAATGACAACAGGTGTTATTGCTAACAAAGGACTTATAACTGCTGAATCTGCCGAAAAAGCATCTTCTTTTGTAAAATTCTGCGATTCTTTCAATATTCCTGTTTTAACATTAACAGATGTTGCTGGATATGAAAAGAGTGCTGTCGAAGAGCAAAAAGGAATTATCAAAAATAGTGCAAAACTTGTTTCTGCTTTTGTAGATGCAACAGTTCCTAAAATTAATGTAATCATAAGAAATGCTATAGGTAGTAGTTACTTATTGATGAACAGCAAATATACAGGTGCTGACATCGTGTATGCTTGGCCAACAGCCGAAATTGCAGGTATTGATAAAACTAGTGCTGTAAAACTTTTTGACATAAGTGAAGAAGACTATGACGAAGCCGTTTCACCTTATCATTATGCAAAAAAAGGACAGGTAGACGATATTATTCTCCCTGCTGCAACAAGAAAGAGAGTAATCGCTGCACTTGAAATGTTATTCAGCAAAAGAATAATTACCCCTGACAAAAAACATAACAGTATTTAAAAGAGGTGAATTATATGGATTTATCAGACTTTACTATTGGTGATGGTTTTGCTGTTGTTTTAATCGGTTTTGCAATGGTTTTTGCAATTCTAGCTATAATCTCTTTTGTACTTAGTATATTTTCATTTATATACAACTTAAATGAAAAGAAAAAGAAATCTGTAGCCGACTCTATCTCTGAAACTCCTGTTGTTGAGCCGGAACCTGTTGTTGAATCACAGGAAGAGGACGATTTAGAGCTTGTTGCTGTAATTACAGCTGCTATAGCTGCATCAGCAAATACAACATCGGATAAAATCGTTATTCGTTCAATAAGAAGATTATCGAATTGGAATAAAACAGCTATAAATGAAAGTCATCAGAGCTTTCATTAAAGATTAGTTTAAAAAATCAGTTTAAGATTATAGAAACAGTTCAAGAAAATTTTGAATTAATTCAAGGAGGATTTTTGTTATGAAAAATTATAGAATCACAGTAAACGGAAATACGTATGACGTAGCAGTTGAAGAATTAGGAGCAGACGCTGTATCATCTACACCTGTTGCCCCTACTCCTGCTCCAAAAACAGCTCCAGCTCCAAAGCTTGCCCCAGCTGGTTCACAGGGTAGCATTAAGGTAAAAGCACCTATGCCAGGAAACATCGTTGACGTAAAAGTTTCTGTTGGTGATAAAATCGAAGCAAACGCTGTTGTTGCCGTGCTTGAAGCTATGAAGATGGAAAACGAAATCACATCTCCAAACGCTGGTACAGTAGTTTCTGTAAACGTTACTAAAGGTGCAACTGTAAACACAGATGATATTCTTGTTACTCTTTCAGAATAGGAGGCATATCCTATGGATTTTTTCGAATCAATTATAAAATTTTTAAATGACTCAGGCTTTTCTCAGTTTTTTGCCGATGACGGATATAAATTTTTGATAATGATTGGTGTATCTCTTTTCTTTATGTATCTTGCTATAGTAAAGAAATACGAACCATTATTACTTTTACCGATTTCTTTTGGTATGCTCCTTGCAAACCTTCCACTTGCTGGACTTATGGACGCACCAACAGAAACTGCAAACGGTGGACTTTTATGGTATATATTTCAAGGGGACGAACTCGGAATCTTCCCTCCTTTGATTTTCTTAGGCGTTGGTGTAATGACTGACTTTGGTCCACTTATCGCAAACCCTAAGAGCCTTCTTCTTGGTGCTGCTGCTCAGTTTGGTATATTTACAGCGTTTCTCGGTGCATTATTCTTAGGTTTCACACCTCAAGAAGCTGCATCTATCGGTATAATCGGTGGTGCTGACGGTCCAACTGCTATATTTACAACAACAAAACTTGCACCACATATTTTAAGTACAATAGCTGTTGCCGCATATTCATATATGGCATTGATTCCTATTATTCAGCCACCTATTATGCGTTTATTGACAACAAAAAAAGAGCGTGCAATAAAAATGGAACAGCTTCGCCCTGTTTCAAAAACAGAAAAAATTATTTTTCCTATAGTTGTAGCGATATTGGTTATATTAATTCTTCCATCAACTGCGTCACTTATCGGTATGCTTATGTTGGGAAATCTTTTTAGAGTATGTGGCGTAACAGAAAAAATTGCACACCACGCATCTGAAGCTATGATGTATATTTTAAGTCTTTTTATCGGTATTACAGTTGGTGCAACAACTAAAGCAAGCACATTCCTACAAGTTGAAACTCTTGGAATTTTAGCACTTGGTTTAGGTGCGTTTATAGTTTCAACAGCTTTCGGTGTTCTTTTTGGAAAATTAATGTGTAAGCTTAGTGGTGGAAAAATTAACCCATTAATTGGTGCTGCCGGTGTTTCTGCCGTTCCTATGGCAGCAAGGGTTGCACAAAATGTTGGTAAAGAAGAAAACCCAAATAACTATCTTCTTATGCACGCAATGGGACCAAATGTTGCTGGTGTAATCGGTTCAGCAGTTGCATCTGGTATATTCTTATCATTATTTAGTTAATAATCGTTATTTGCATATATTTAACGTTAAGGAGGTTCAAATAAATGGCTAAAGTTAAAATTTCAGATACAACTTTACGTGACGGTCAGCAATCCCTTATTGCTACCAGAATGCGTATTGAAGAAATGTTGCCTATATTAGAAAAAATGGATAAAGTCGGCTTTGAATCAATGGAAGTTTGGGGTGGAGCGACTTTTGACTCTTGTCTTAGATATTTAAAAGAAGACCCTTGGGAAAGACTTAGACAAATCAAAAGTGTTGTAAAAAACACAAAACTACAAATGCTTTTAAGAGGTCAAAACCTTTTAGGTTATAGAAATTACGCTGACGATTTAGTTGAAGCCTTTGTAGAAAAAAGTGTAAAAAATGGTATTGATAAAATAAGGATTTTTGACGCTTTAAACGATAAAAGAAACCTTGAAACAGCTACAAAAGCAACTAAAAAAGCCGGTGGCCACGCACAGCTTGCAATTTCTTATACTTTAAGCGATGTTCATACACTTGATTATTATGTTGAACTTGCAAAAGAATATGAGAAACTTGGAGCAGATTCAATTTGTATAAAAGATATGGCAGGGCTTCTTCTTCCAATGCCAGCCTATGAGCTTGTAAAAACATTAAAACAGGTTTTAAACGTACCTATCGAAGTTCACAGCCATTATACAAGTGGTGTTGCAAGTATGACATATCTTAAAGCAATAGAGGCAGGTGCTGATATTATTGATACAGATATGTCACCATTTTCAATGGGTACAGCTCAGCCGGCTACAGAAGTTATGGTTGGAGCTTTAAAAGGTACAGAATATGATACTGGTCTTGATAACAATCTTTTAAAAGAAATTGCCGACTATTTCAAACCAATGAGGGAAAAAGCTATTGAAAGTGGACTTTTAAGCACAAAAGTTCTTTCTGTTGATATTGCTACATTATTGTATCAGGTTCCAGGTGGTATGCTTTCAAACCTCGTTTCTCAGCTTAAAGCACAAAAAGCAGAAGATAAATACGAAGAAGTTCTTAAAGAAATCCCAAGAGTTAGAGCAGACCTCGGCTACCCTCCTCTCGTTACCCCTTCAAGCCAGATTGTTGGTACTCAGGCCGTTCTCAATGTGCTTATGGGCGAACGCTATAAAATGATAGCGAATGAAACTAAAGATATTGTTAGAGGAAAATATGGTAAAACTCCTGTACCTATTTCTAAAGAAATTCGTGAGAAAATCATAGGTGACGAGCAACCTATTACAGAAAGACCTGCAAATTTAATTCCTCCAGTACTTGCCAAAACAGAGCAAGAGATGATACAATATAAAGAGCAGGACGAAGATGTTTTGAGCTATGCTCTTTTCCCACAAATTGCGTTAGACTTTTTCAAGTTTAGACAAGCTCAAAAATTTGGTGTAGACCCTGCCCTTGGGAATACAGAAAATAAAGTTTATCCAATTTAATTTTTTTAATTTTAAATTTTCAAAATATTAATTTGATTGGTTAAGTAAAATATTTTTTATACAAGGCAACACCAAAAAATCTCATAGATTAATTACTTTTAAAAGTTTTTAAATCAATGGGCTTTTTTGGTGTTGCCTGTGGTGTATTAAAAAGATTGTTTTTTTATATCATTTTTTAACGATATTTTCTACATAATTTTTCTGTGATTTCTATTTTATGTGAAATGAGGTAATAGAGTTGTATGAATAATGAAGATTCTAAAGGCAGTATTTATGAACAACTTGATAAACTGACATTAGCTGATTTATACGCTTCATTTGAAAAAGATACAGGAACAAATAAACAGGAAACCGGAAAGAAAAAAGGTATTTCACCAGAAGAGTGTTTGTATGATAAATTGTACATCTGCCCTATCTGTGGAAATAATTTTAGGTCCAAAACAGTACGAAAAGGGAAAGTTAAGTTTATAAGCAATGAGCTTGACTTAAAACCTATTTATGAACCAATTCAACCTGATTATTACGATATTGTCCTTTGTGATAAATGTGGCTATACTTCAATATCTTCAAAATTTGATAAGTTGACAGACTCTCAAGAGGAACTTATAAAAGAGAATATAACTCCAAAATTTTTTCCTAAACAGTACCCTAATATATACACAGTTGATGTTGCAATCGAAAGGTATAAGCTTGCACTAATCAACGCAATGGTTAAAAAAGCCAAGGCTGGTGAAAAGGCATATCTTTGTTTAAAACTTGCGTGGTTTTATCGTGATAAAAGAGATATGAATAATGAAATTATGTACTTAAAAGCAGCACATAAGGGTTTTAACGATGCCTTTGTAAATGAGCGTTTTCCTATATGTGGCTTAGAAGAGAATACACTTTTGTATATAATTGCTGCAATAGGTACAAGGATAGGAAAAATTGACGATTCGTTGAGAATACTAAGCCGACTTATCGTAAAAAAAGGTTTAAACACCCGATTAAAAAATAAAATTTTTGACTTAAAAGAACTTTTAAAAAAAATGAAAACTTAACAGCTACTTATGAAAGGAGATATATAGTATGCCAGATTATAAACCAGAAGAATGTATTTACGACAAATCATATACTTGCCCTGTTTGCGAGGAGAATTTTAAAGCAAAACAAATTAGAAAAGGTCGTGCAAAATTCGTTTCAAATGATGATGATTTAAAACCAAATTATACTCCTGTAAACCCTGATTATTATGATGTAATAATTTGTGATAATTGTGGTTATGCCGCTATTTCAAGCAAATTTGAAACAATTTCAATGTCACAACAAGAAGCAGTTGAAAAAGAAATAACTCCAAATTATATAAAGAAAGAATACCCTAATATATATGATGCCGATACAGCAATTGAAAGATATATGATTGCCCTCAAAAACTGTGAGGCAAAAAAAAGCAAAGCTGGAGAAATTGCATATATTCATCTTAAACTTGCTTGGATTTACAGAGATAAAAAAGATAGACGTAGTGAGCTTGAAAATTTAAAATTAGCTTACGAGGGATTTAACACAGCCTTTACAACAGAAAAACTTCCTATCTGTGGACTTGACGAAAATACGCTTTTGTACATATTGGCTGCAATAGGAATTGAAATCGGACAAGTTGGCGAGGGCGTAAGAATTTTAAGTAGACTTATGGTTAAGAAAAATTTATCATCAAGATTTAAAGATAAAATTGCAAATTTACGTGAAAAAGTTAGAGAATCACTAAAATAAAAACTTTTGTTAATAATCTCACAAACTAAATTAATTTTATTATTCCGACTGTTCTTCGGAACAGTCGTGTTTTTTGAGGTGAAAAATGTTTTTAAAAAGACTAGAATTAAAAGGGTTTAAGTCCTTTCCCGAAAAAACAATCCTTGAATTTAATACTGGTATCACTGCAATAGTCGGACCTAACGGAAGTGGAAAAAGCAATATATCCGATGCTGTAAGGTGGGTTCTTGGCGAACAGAGCGTAAAAAACTTACGTGGTTCAACAAAAATGGAAGATGTTATATTTGTTGGAACTCAGAATAGAACAAAACTAGGTTTTGCAGAGGTTTCGATGGTTATTGATAATACCGATGAAAGCTTCGACCTACCCTATAACGAGGTAGTTATAACAAGACGATTATACCGTTCTGGCGAAAGTGAATTTGCAATAAACGGTTCTTTTTGTCGATTAAAAGATATTCACGAACTTTTTATGGATACAGGTATAGGTCGAGAGGGTTACTCAATAATCGGTCAAGGACGTATTGACGAAATTTTAAGTACAAAGTCTGAAGATAGAAGAACTATTTTCGAAGAAGCAGTAGGAATTGTAAAATTTAAAACTAGAAAATTAGAAACAGAAAAAAAACTTGAAAAAGAAAGACAAAATTTAATAAGAGTAAATGACATTATAAGTGAACTTGAAACCCAAATCGAACCACTTGAAATACAAGCAGAAAAAACAAAAAAATATCTTGTGCTTTTGGATAAATTAAAGCTTATTCAAATAAATTTATTTTTGCTTGAAGTGAACAATATTGAATTGCAAATAGAAAAAAATGCACAAGACATAATTACAATAAATGACGAAATTACAAAGAGTGAAAAAGAAACACCTTTGTTTGAAGAGAAAAAGAAAAAGTTAAAATTTGAACTTGAAAAAATATCTAATGAGCTAAATACAATTAACTCTGAACTTATTGAATTTCGTTCCGAAAATGAACAAACTGAAAATGACATAAAATTTGTTGAGCAACAAATTAACTATATAAATCAAAACATAGAAAATACAACAAAAGAAATATCCTCTTTTGAAAGAGATATATTCTTAAAGAATGAACAATTGAAGTTAAAAGCTTCTCAAAAAAGTGCATCTTCTATCGAATTAAAAACAAAAAAAGATAGTTTAGAAAATATACAAAAAGAATTTAAAACTATCACATCAAAACTTGATGAAAAAGAAGAAATAATAGAAAAATATAATTCTGAAATAATAGAAAAAATGCAGTTACGTTCAGAATTAAAAGCAAATATTGAAAACTTGAGTTCATCTATTTCTCAAGTTTCAAACTCCTATGAGAATTTAAAAAATGAATTAGACTTTTCTTTAAGTCAAAAAAATGACAAAGAAGTTCGACTTCTTGCTTTAAAAAAATCTTTGCAAGATATTGAATCAGAAGAAAATAATCTCAAAGATGAGCTTTCTCAAATGCAAAATGAAAAAGCTAAAAATAACGATAAGTTAAACGATTTGTATAAAAATCGTGAGAATATCAGTAAAAACTTAAATGATTTTTCGTCAAGATTTAGAATTTTGTCAGAACTTGAAAAAGATTATGAAGGTTATTATGAAAGTGTAAAATCTATTCTTCGTCAAAAGGAAAAGAATAACCCTTTGTTTGCCAATGTACGTGGTGCTGTTGGTGAATTAATAGACGTTGAACAAAGATATGAAGTAGCAATAGAAACAGCACTCGGTGGAAGTGTGCAGAACATAATAACAAAAACCGAAAAAGATGCTGGAAAAGTAATTGAATATTTAAAACAAAATAAAAAAGGTAGAGCCACATTTTTACCTATGAACGCAATTAAAGGCAGAGAACTTGACGAAAATTTAAAAAGCAAAATTTTAAAAGAAACAGGCGTTATAGACTTTGCTAAAAAACTTATAAAATATTCTTCTGAATATGAAAATATTTTTTCAAATCTTTTGGGTAGGGTTATCGTGATAGATACCTTTGATAATGCTGTCGCTTTTGCTCAAAAATATAAATATTCTTATAAACTTGTAACATTAGGTGGCGAACTCCTTAACGCTGGTGGTTCAATAACCGGTGGTAGCATAAATAAAAAAACTGCTGGAATTTTTTCAAGAAACCGAGAAATAAAAGATTTAGAACAGAAAATTTCTGTCTACTCTCTTAAATTAAAGGAATATGATGATGATATTTCTAAATTGAAAACCGATTTCGGAAAGATAGATGATGTAATCGAAAATATAAATTCGTCTGTTCACACTATCTTTTTAAAGAAAAATGAATTAAATAATCAAATTATTCAAACTGAAAATTTATTAAATTCTTTGGTTCAAAAGATAGAGCTTTTGACTTCTCAAAGAGGAAACTTGGACACAGATATATCTGAGAGAAAAGAAAATCTAATTTCAATTCAAAATAACTTTAATGAAACAGAAGAAAAAATCTCTGAACTTCAAGGCTACCTCAATAAATATCAAAAAGAGATTCAATCGAATAAAGATATTCGAGAAGAAACAACCAAAAAGGTTACAGAACTTCGTCTTGAAGTAAGTGAAATTGAATTTAAAATTTCATCTATAAATTCAGAAATTGAAAGGATAAATTCAGAAATCACAAAACAAACTGAAGATATTGAAAAAGATAAAGAAAAAATCAATAACTTTAACGATGAAATATTATCAAAAGAAGAAGAAATCAAACTATTAAATCAAAAAATAGTTTCTTTACAGGAAAAGTCAGAAAGCAAACAAGAAGAAATTAAGTTGTTAAATCAAAAACAAGAACAATTAAATATTGATACAGAAAGTCTTGAAAAAGAACATCTTAGTCATATTGAATACATATCAAAAATCAATAATGAGAAAACAAGGCTTGAACTATCAAGAGAACAGCTTGAAGAAAAGAAAACGTCTATTTGTAATGATATTTGGGAAAAATACGAAATAACAATAGCGTCAGCCCAGAGATATGAAAAACTTGATAAAGACCAAAATAAATTACGTCAAGACGAGCTAAAACTCAAAAATGAAATTCGTGATATAGGTACAGTAAATACCGATGCAATCGAAGAATTTAAAAGAGTTAAAGAAAGATATGACTTTCTTACATCACAAAAAGAAGATATTTTATATGCCGAAGAAAATTTAAAAAATATAATTTCAGAGTTGCTAACACTTATGGAAAATCAATTCAAAGAACAATTCAAAATTATAAACGAAAATTTTGGTATCGTTTTTTCAGAAATTTTTGGTGGAGGTAATGGCTATATAAAATTATCTGATGAAAGTAATGTTTTAAATTCCGGTATAGAAATAGTAGCACAGCCACCTGGAAAGAGCTTGCAGAGTATGTCACTTTTATCTGGTGGTGAAAGGGCATTGACGGCTATCGCCCTACTCTTTGCTATACTTAAAATGAAACCATCTCCTTTCTGTATACTTGATGAGATAGAAGCTGCCCTTGATGACGCAAATGTAAAACGCTATGCTAATTATTTAAAACGTTTTTCAGACAACACACAATTTATAGTTATAACACATAGAAAAGGGTCTATGGAAGTGGCCGATACCCTTTATGGTATAACAATGCAAGAACAAGGTGTTTCAAAACTTGTTTCTGTTAGATTTACTGAAAATGAATCTATTGTTCAATAATAAAAATATATTTAAGTGGAGGATTTTATGGCATTTTTTAATTTTTTTAAGAGAAAAAATAAGGATAAACAAGAACAAGAAATCAAACAAGAACAGTCTGTTCAACCTGTAGTTGATGATAACATTGAAGAAAATATAGAATCATCTAAACCAGCAGAATCTTTTGACAATGTTATGGAAAAGGCTATAAACGACATAGCTACAGAACCTGCTTTGGAAAATATTAAAATAAAAAATATTGAAAAAGAAGTTGAGGTTGAACCTGTTAAAGAAGATATTTCCCCTATTCTTGAATCTAAAACAGAGGAAATTACTTCTGATATTCAAGAATCAGAAACTAAAACTGAAGAAACTATTTCTGATGTTCAACTTACTGAACCTAAAGCCAAAGAAACTAGTTCTGATATTCAAGTTACTGAACCTAAAACCGAAGAAACCTTTTCCAATGTTCAAGTCCCTGAAACTAAAGCCGAAGAAACTATTTCTGATGTTCAAGTCCCTGAAACTAAAGCCGAAGAAACTATTTCTGATGTTCAAGTACCTAAAACTAAAACCGAAGAAACTATTTCTGATGTTCAAAATCCTAAAACTAAAGTCGAAGAAACCCTTTCTGATGTTCAAAATCCTGTAGAATTGGAAAAACCGAAGAAAAAAGGATTTTTTGCAAAAATAAAAGCTGGTTTAAACAAAACAAGAGAAAACATTATGAGTGGAGTTGAACAAGTTTTAAAGAGTTTCACAAAAATAGATGAAGAACTTTTTGAAGAACTTGAAGAGGCACTTATAATGTCAGATATAGGTGTTGAAACATCATTAGCGATAATAGAAAAAGTAAAAGACATTGTTAAAACTGAAAAAATTTCAGATGTAAACGAAATAAAAGGTGTTATAGTAAGAGTAATCACAGAAATGCTTGAAAAAGACAGCACAGAATTAGAAATAAAAACACCTACAGTTATTCTTGTTATAGGTGTAAACGGTGTTGGTAAAACAACTACAATAGGTAAGCTTACACACAACTACAAAGAACAAGGTAAAAAAGTTGTACTTGCAGCAGCCGACACATTCAGAGCAGCAGCAATAGACCAACTTCAAGTATGGGGCGACCGTTCTGGTGTTGATGTAATCAAACATCAAGAAAATTCTGACCCAGGAGCAGTAGTTTTTGACGCTGTACAGGCGGCAAAAGCAAGAAATGCCGATATTTTAATATGTGACACAGCGGGCAGACTTCACAACAAGAAAAACCTTATGGAAGAGCTTAAAAAAATAGCTAAAATAATAAACAGAGAATATCCGGAAGCAAACGTTGAATCTTTTCTTGTTCTTGACGCAACAACGGGACAAAATGCGTTACAACAAGCCAAACTATTCAATGAAGTTGCTGACATAACAGGTATTGTTCTTACAAAATTAGACGGTACTGCAAAAGGCGGAATTGTTATAGCAATCAAAAATGAATTACAAATTCCAGTACGCTACATAGGTGTCGGCGAGGGAATTGACGATTTACAGAAGTTTAACGCAACCGAATTTGCAAAAGCTCTTTTTGATATGGAATAAAAAATTGGGGTTTGTCGATTAAGACCGTGGGGCTTTGTCCCACCACCCCTTAAAACCGTGGGCTTTGCCCACACCCACCACCTTT